>JAUVPY010000026.1 GCA_030598425.1 Anaerolineae bacterium | reverse complement strand
CATACTGACTGTACGAAATCGTATAGTATAATGATAGTGGCCTGATTTGCAAACCCCTTATCCGCGCATATAATCATACCGATCTCGTTCAATCCATCCCTATAATAGCAAGGATGATCCTGTGTTTAAACGTTGGCAATTCTGGCTGGGCGCTGGTATCAGCGCCCTATTCCTTCTCATCGCCCTGCGCAACCTGCATTTGAGTGAAGTGTGGGACGCTATGCGCACGGCCCAATATATCTGGATCGTACCTGGTGTAGCGATCTATTTCTTCGGTGTATGGGCACGTACCTGGCGCTGGGATTACCTGCTGCGTCCTGTGAAGAAGATCCCCGTGCGCCGGCTCTTTCCAGTGGTGGTCATTGGCTATATGGGGAACAACATCTTCCCGGTGCGGGCCGGGGAGCTAATCCGCGCTTACTTGCTGCGCCAGCGCGAAGGGATCAGCATCAGCACGTCCTTGGCGACCATCATCGTCGAGCGCGTGTTCGATGGCTTGGTGATGCTGATGTTTGTCTTCATCGGGCTGCCCTTCACGCCTATGCCAAGGTGGCTACAGGGAATGGTCATCGCCGCCTCGCTTTTATTCTTCGGCGCGCTGGCGGTGTTTATGACGCTGGCAATAAAGGTTGAGTGGGCCGAGGTGGTTTACGGATGGGTCATCGACCATGTCGTGCCAGCTCGTTTCCGCCCACCGGTGCGCGGCTTTGCCGATCGTTTTATGGTTGGTCTTCGCTCCCTACGCAGCGGGCGCGCTGTGCTGATGCTCTTCCTCACCTCCGTCGTCATCTGGCTGGCCGAAACGGTCAAATACTGGTTTGTTATGCACGCCTTCGATTTCACCGTCCCCTTCTGGGTTTTGATGCTGATGAACGGCATCGTGAACCTGGCGACCACCATCCCCTCATCGCCAGGTTACGTGGGCACCTTTGATGCGCCCGGCATCGAGATCCTGACCCTCTTCGGTGTGGACCGCGCGGTCGCCGCCAGCTACACGCTGGTCCTGCACCTCGCGCTCTGGCTCCCCATCACGCTCCTCGGCCTGTGGTATATGACGCGCGAGAGTCTATCTTGGCGGGAGTTTACCCAGGCTGAAAAGTCCCTGGCCTAGATCAAAATATCAAATGGCAAATGGCAAATACCAAATTCTCTGGTTAAGTGTGAAGTCGCCTTTTTGATTTGAGTCTGGCTAAAACTCGTGGGACGTCGTAGCGACTTCAATCCAGCTATGGTAAAAAGTCTCGCAGTATCGAGCCGCCGATGAATTCCCGCAGGATGGAATTGTCGGGGATCAGATCGGGGGTAGCAGGAACAAACCACTCAAGGAAGGAAAGCAGACGCTTGGCCTCGATGTGTTCCGGCGTTCGTGGCTTTGCCTGCAACAGCAAAGGCTCGGCGAAGGGCTGGAGGACGGCCAGCTCGTAGACCAGCGCCGAGTTGAACATCACGTCGGCGTGCTCTTGAAAGGGGAAGATCCAGCGTTTCTCTCCTCGGCGCACGCTTTCCCAGCGCTTGATCGTGTCGCTGGCAGAATAACCACGGTAGGTAGCATCCCGCACAATGCGCCGCAGCAGCCGGGTGTCGGTTGTCGGCACCCGGTTGTGCTGATCAATGTTGAGTTGCGTCAGCGCCGAAACGTATACGCGATAGATGAGCTTGGGTGGGATGTCGCGCACCAATTCTGGGTTCATTCCGTGGATCCCCTCCACGATGATGACGTGATCCTGGCTGATGCGAAACGTATCCCCTGTCTCGCGCACGCCTTTGATGAAGTTGAATCTGGGCAGCGTTACTTGCTCCCCATCCATCAACCTTAGGAGCACGTCGTTGAACAGAGGCAAGTCCAGCGCATACAGGGATTCAAAATTGTGTTCGCCGTTCTCATCCCGAGGCGTGTCGTCGCGACTGACGAAGAAGTCATCCAGGGCCAAGGTAGCGGGCCGATTGCCATGGGCCAGCAACTGGATCGAGAGACGCTTTGAGAAAGTCGTTTTGCCCGAGGACGACGGCCCGGCAATGAGCACCAGCCGCACGTGGGGGTGCTGCTCGGCAATGTCCGAAGCTATGCGGGCAATGCGCTGTTCGTGCAGCGCCTCCGATACCAGAATCACCTCACGCATACGACCGGCTTCGCCCGCCTCATTGAGCGCTCCCACGTTGGAAATGCCCATGAGGTCCATCCACTCACGGTACTCGTTAAATACGGCCACCAACTTGGGATATTCAACCGGCTTCTGGATAACACTCGGCAGTTCTCGACGAGGGTATTGCAGCACAAATCCCGGGCCGTAGGGCCGCAGCGCGAATTCCCGGAGATAGCCGGTGGATGGCACCATATAGCCGTGGTAATAGTCTTTGGCCCCCGCCAACGTGTAGAGGGTAAGGTAATCCTTTTTGCGGGTCTTGAGCAATTTGATTTTGCCGGTGTGCCCTTTGGCTTCAAAATAGGCGAGAGCTTCTTCCAGGGGGACGCGCTTTTTGCCGATGGGGATGTCGGCGTCCACCAACTTGCGCATGCCCGTCTCGATGCGGGCCAGTTCCTCATGGGTAAAGGGTGCGCGACCCCTCACCTCGCAGTAGAAGCCGCCAAAGTTGAGGGCGTAGTCTATGACCACTTGCACGTCAGGAAAAAGCTCTTCAGCGACCGTGACCATCAAAAAGGCCAAGGAGCGTCGATAGATGCGCATGCCGTCGCTGTCAGCGATGGTGATAGGGGTCACCTCCGAGTCGGTCACGATGTGATAGGTTAACTCACGCAATTGACCGTTGATGTGCGCTGCAACGATAGGCGCAGGCAGACCAAAATCAATCTCTTCGATATAGGTTTCCAAAGTAATGCCGACCGGCGCTTCGTAGATACGGCCGTCGGCAAAGCGTACCTGAGCTGTCTGACGCGGTTCAGCGGGTCGAACGGCTGGTTTTGGGTGCATGCATAAATGCTCCAATCACTCGGACTTGCGGACATTATATTATATCAACCCAAGCTCCCCTGGTCAATTAGACGACATAGGCAGGGCAGAGCAAACGCATTTGGCCGGGATCAAGTGCAACGCACCTGCGAATTCACGCCTTTTACGTTTTCCAGGCAGCATTTCCAGCGTCCATCAGATGTTTGTGACGCAGCACGGAAAAAATCGTCCTCTGGAAGGTGCGTTGCACTTCATGTGTTTTTCAAATGCAATCGCCCTGATAGGCAGGGTTCTTGCCATTTCGGGCTCCCAATGTTAGAATCGGATCGCCAACGACCCTTGGCCTTGTCGCCAGGGTCGTGTCTTGCCAGCTTGTTGCGGAATTGAATACACCCCCAGAAGCTGTGTAGCGCGTTTGCCAGGCTCGCTGCCAGGAACGGGCCGGCTCCTACCAATCAGAGAGTATGTGTTTGTACTTAAAGGCGCACCTCCTATGATCATACGCTTGGCCGAATTGGCTGACCTCAACCTATGCCATGAACTGGATGGCTCCTATACGACCAGTTACGTTTGGCAGATGCAGGCCAACGAAAACGAGCGCTCCATCGCGGTGCGCTTTGACACAGTGCGTCTACCTCGTCCAATGAAGGTGGCCTACCCCCGCGAGCCCGACGAACTCCTGTCCAACTGGCGGCAGGGAGAATGTTTTCTGGTCGCCGCCGACGCTTCTGGCCAGCCGATCGCCTTTCTGGATATGACTGCCCAGGCCTGGCACGGCGTGGGCTGGATACGGAATCTAATCGTACATCAGAACCATCGTCGCCAAGGCATTGCTACCGCCATGTTACGGGCTGCTCGGCACTGGGCACTGGACAACGAGCTGATCAAACTAACGCTGGAGACTCAGACTAAAAACTTTCCGGCCATTTGTTTTGCACAGAAACACAGATTTGCCTTTTGTGGCTACAACGATCGCTACTACAGCAATGGCGACATAGCTGTCTTCTTTTCGTCGAACCTGTGACCAATTTGTGGATGACCGGCGCGTTTTGAACTAATGGAGATCTCGGCAGATACTATCGTTGATTTGCTTCTGGCACTAAACCGGGCGTTATCCTCGGCTATTGTTATCCTTGCCTTTTCGCTTCTGGTTTATATTCTCACCCACAATTTCCGTAGCACTGTTGCTCGTTCTTTTAGCGCACTACTCGCTTGCCTGTGCATTACTTACCTGGGCGACGTGGCCCTGTATGAGACGACCTCGCTGGAAGACGCCATAACCTGGCTAAAAGTTCAGTGGATCGGCATTGCGTTTACACCAGCCGCGTATCTACATTTCTCGGACGCATTGCTGCGCACCACCCACTCCTTGTCCAACCTGCGGCGCTGGGCGGTGCGCGGTGGCTATCTGTTCGGCTTTCTCTTTTTGGCGCTCGCTTTTTGGACAGAGTCGCTGGTCCACGACGGCATTTACAGCCCTGGCATCACCCAGTTTAGGGCTGGTCCCCTCTTCTGGCTTTTTTCGATTTACTTCTTCGCGGCCGTAGCCTGGGGGGCCCATAACATCTATCGAGCCCGTCAGCGATGTCTCACCTCCACGTCGCGACGGCGTATGACGTACCTGGCGGTCTCATTCGCGGCACCGGCCTTGGGCGTATTCCCCTATCTGTTGGTTGCCAGCGGCACCCCGTCGTCCTCATTCTGGCCGCAGGCTTTGTTTTTCACAGTGCTCTTCATAGGCAATGTGGGCATCGCCCTGATGATTGTCGTGATGGCCTACAGTGTAGCCTACTTCGGTGTGCTGACACCCGACCGGGTGGTCAGGCACCGGCTGGTCCACTTTCTATTGCGTGGCCCGTTGATGGCGACCATAGTGATCTTTATCATCATGGCTATGCCAGAGACGCCACGGATTCTGGGCTTGCCCCGTGACATGGTGCTGACTACTTCTATTGTAGCCGTAATTGTGCTGGCGCAACTGGCCATCAATATGGTCAAACCGGCCATCGATCGAGTTGTATTCCGCAAGGATCGAGTGGAGATCGAGTGGATCCAGGAGCTTGACCGTCGACTGTTGACCACCACTGACCTCCAACAGGCGCTCGAGAACATCCTCATCGCCTTGTGCGAGATATTCCGCGTACGCAACGGCTTCATCGCCAACGTGGCAGCCCGCTCCGGCCCCCGACTTGAGGCCCAGTGCGGCTCCCAGGCCGCGGTCGAGAGAGCCCTGTCGAGCGTGAAGGCTTCGGTGTTGCTAAACGTCTCGACCAATGGAGACGATCAAGCCCCGGTCTTTGTGCCACAAGGCGACGTCTGGTACGCGATTCTTCGTACCAAATCACGAGACACGACCCTGGGACTGTTGGGCGTGGAGGCACGGACCAGCCAGCCTGATTTGACCTCAGACGAACGAGAGATAGCAGTCGCGCTGATCGCCCAAGCCGAGTTGGCGCTGGAAGACCGGCATTTGCAGCAGGACGTATTCGACGCCCTCAAGCGAATCATCCCGGAGATCGAACGAGTGCAGCGATTGCGTGGGACCTTTCGCTACGCCGGATCGGCAGGCCTGGAGACCTTGACCTTCGACAGTCCCGTTGATGCACCGGACTTCGCCCAGATGGTGCGCGATGCCCTGGCCCACTATTGGGGCGGACCGCAATTGTCCGATAGTCCCCTCATGCGGCTGCGAGTGGTGCAAGAGACAATGGATCTACACGGCGGCAATGCTTCCCGCACGCTGCGTGCCGTTCTGGGTCAGGCCATAGACAATCTCCGCCCCGGCGGCGAACGCCGCATGACCACCGCCGAGTGGCTGTTGTACAATATCCTGGAATTAAAATTCATCCAAGGGCTGCGGGTGCGTGACATTGCCTACCGGCTGGCCATGAGCGAGTCGGATCTGTATCGCAAGCAGCGGGTCGCCATCAAAGAGGTGGCACAGGCGCTGGCGGAGATGGAACAGGAGCAACAGAACCGGCCTTGACAATAATGTTTGCGTCATCTATAATTAAGATAGTTGTTAGTTGTGGTGCAATTAGAAAGCCTTAGAGGCCTCTTCCCGACGTGTTTGGTGGATATAGGTCATTGGCTGGTTACGGTGAGACTGCACTGGCGCATGTTTGAGAATCAGCTGGCAATATCGCAGGCGACATGTTATAGTTTATTTTGAAAGTCTCGGCATCGAACCGCTTATGAGTGTCGGTGCGCCGAGGCTTTCTGTTTGTATGTCGGAGGAATGAGGTAGGCACCATGACAACCGCAGCATCTAATCCCTGGGAAACGCCCCCCGATGATTCGTATTGGCATGGGCTATTGGACGATATGGAACGCGAGGCGTCACAATCGCAATCTGAGCGTCGGACCGGCGAGGCGACGACGGATACGGCTCCATATGAATCAACTGCTCCTGATGAGCCAGATACATTCGTGGCCTCGGACGATGTGGATTACCTGGACGAACTCAGCCAGCCCGGAGCGAACGATCTGGAGACGGATTGGGAAGAGGCGGCTCGCCTTTTTGAATCCAAGGAACGCGTTGATCTAGAAGTGATCGGTTGTAATCGAGGCGGATTGTTGGTCCAATTTAGTCAGATCCAGGGGTTCGTACCTGCATCGCAGTTGATTCAACTGCCCCGTGAGTTAAACAGCCAGGCACGGCAGATGGAACTGACCGGTCGTGTAGGTAACAGCTTATGCCTGCGGGTGATTGAGCTCGACCGCAGCCGCAACCGGCTCATCTTTTCCGAGCGGGCGGCTGTCTATGAAGAAGAGGCCAGAGACACTCTTAATGCGCTGAACGAGGGTGATGTGTGCACCGGTCGAGTGACCAGTTTGTGTGGTTTTGGTGCATTTGTAGATTTGGGCGGCGTGGAAGGGCTTATTCATATCTCAGAGCTCTCTTGGGGGCGGGTCAATCACCCTGCCGAGGTCGTTAAGCCTGGTGACGATGTCGAGGTTTACGTTATGGGAGTTGAGCCGGAGCAGCATCGTGTGGCGCTCAGCCTGAAGCGCCAGAAGCCCGATCCTTGGACTCTGGTTGATGAGCGATACGAGATAGGCCAAATCATCGAAGCCGAGATCACCACCGTCGTTAGCTTCGGAGCCTTTGCCCGCGTGGATGAGGGGTTAGAAGGCCTGATCCACGTTTCCGAGCTAGCCGAAGGGAATTTCTTGCACCCGCGCAACGTAGTCAAAGAAGGTGAGTGGGTCAAGGCGTGCATTCTGAACATCGACAGCGCCAACCATCGTTTAGGGTTGAGCTTACGCCAGCTTTCCAACCACAACGACAGCGAGCCTGATCCATTCTGATCAATATCGGAGATCCATATCGCCAACTTCGTCGGCGTTTTTTCGCTCGGTAGTGTTGACATTTGAAATAGCACTGGAGAGACATCATCAAACTCTTCGCTGGTGTCTCACAGAAAGAAGACAAAATGTCAACACGGCCTAGTCTGATGATCGTTTATTGGAGCTCTTCTGAGGCATCACGCTGATACAAAAGCGAATCAGCGAGCCGCCGAGTCAGCAGTTCACTGATTCGCTGGCTCGCTGATTGTTTTTGCCTCTCACCAACCCAGGCGCAACGAAAATGACCGGTAGACGACGCAAAACCGCATCGCCAAATATAATTGATACTATCCAGCAACGCCTCAGTCCCATACAACGGGAAGTGTTGGGGTTTGCGTTGCTGGTATTGGCCGCGATCACGTTGTTAAGCCTTCTTTCTATAACATCGGGGGCGGTCAGCGACAGTTGGGCGGCATTGCTGCGCCAGCTCTTTGGTTGGGGGGCTATTCCTGCCGTCCTGGGCGTAGGGTGGTTGGGAATACTGCTGCTGTGGGGAAGTCTGCGCGACGAAACACATCCGCTCCTCCGCTGGGACGTGATCATTGGCGTTGAGCTGGTTTTTGTGGCCGGCCTGTCGCTGCTGCACTTGCTCGTCGGCCGTGACGATGGGTTGGCCATCGCCCAGGCGGGTGAAGGTGGGGGAATTGTAGGCTGGGCGATCAGTACCTTGCTGGCGAATGTGGTAGGCAGGTTAGGGGCGGGGGTGATCCTGGCGCTGCTCTTCTTGGCAGGCGTTGGGCTCCTGATGGGCCTTTCTAGCGCTGCCCCTTCCAGTTGGATGCCCAGCGCCCGCGGAGTACAGGGTGCCCAAGACCCGTCGGGCGAAGAGGTGTCGGATGGCCGCGGGCTGTCGCGCCTCGCGGGAGGAATTGCCGTCTGGTTGAGTGGCCTCGGCCAAAGGGAGGACGAACTGGTCGCCGAAGAGGAACCCCCTCCCAAGCGCAAAGCCTCGAGGCGACGCAAATCCAAAGTCCGGCCGGAAATTGAGGAGCTGCCGCTCCGGTCACAGGGCGATGAGTCCCCGGGACAGGCCACGCGCCGCAGCTCAGAACTTCCACCGCTTGACTTGCTGGTTCCCTCATCCAAGGACCCATCCGGCAAGGCTGATGCTCGCTACCAGGCCCAAATCATCGAAGAGACGCTCCATGGCTTTGGCGTGCCGGCCGAGGTGCGGGAGATCAACGTCGGCCCGGCCGTGACCCAGTTTGGCATCGAACCAGGCTACATCGAGCGCCCTGGGCCTGAAGGCACCACCCGCCGCCACCGGGTGCGTGTCAGCAAGATAAGCTCACTGGTCAACGACCTGGCCCTGGCCCTGGCCGCCGCGCCTATCCGCATCGAGGCCCCCGTGCCCGGCCGGCCTATCGTCGGCATCGAGGTCCCTAACAGCAAAGTGTCGTTGGTCTCGCTGCGTGGGGTGTTGGAGTCAGATGCCTATCGAAAGGAAAAGGGCTTCCTACGCATTCCCCTGGGACGGGACGTATCGGGGGCAGCGGTGGCCATCGACCTGGGGGCTATGCCCCATTTGCTCATCGCCGGTGCCACCGGGTCTGGCAAGAGCGTGTGCATCAACTCAATCATCACAGGTATGCTGTACGACCATCCCCCCGACGAGTTAAAATTCCTGATGGTCGACCCCAAAATGGTGGAACTGACCGGCTTCGATGGCATACCACACTTGTTGGCGCCCGTCATCGTAGACATCGAGCAGGTGGTGGGAGCCTTGGCCTGGATCACCCGAACAATGGACGATCGTTACCATAAATTCTCCGATTTAGGCGCGCGCAACATCGTGGATTACAACACGAAGATCGCTCGTCGGCGTGGAGAAGAGAAACTGCCCTACGTCGTCGTCATCATTGACGAGCTGGCCGACTTGATGATGATGGCTCCCGATGAGACTGAACGGCACATCACCCGCATCGCCCAAATGGCACGGGCAACGGGCATTCATCTGGTCATCGCCACTCAGCGCCCTTCTACGGATGTGGTGACAGGACTCATCAAAGCCAACTTCCCGGCGCGCATCGCCTTCGCTGTCACCAGCCAGGTAGACTCACGTGTCATCCTCGACACGCCTGGCGCCGAACGATTGCTTGGTCGCGGTGACATGCTGCTCATGCTGCCCGATTCGCCCAAGCTTCAGCGATTGCAAGGCTGTTTTGTCTCCGATGGTGAGATGCGCAAGGTCGTCAGATTCTGGAAAGAGACGGCTGGCGAAGCCCCGGCTACCGTCAGCCGCCCCTGGGATGGGCTGATGGCCGAAGCAGAACAGGATGAATTCCTGGAAGAGGCCATCGAGCTGGTGGTACAAGCCGGTCGCGCCAGCACCACCTACCTCCAGCGACGGCTGGGCATTGGGTATCCCCGCGCATCCCGGTTGATGGACCAGCTTGAGGAGGAGGGCATCGTTGGGCCAGCCGATGGCAGCCGTCCGCGAGAAGTGCTCGTGAGCCAGGACGGCGAACACGAAGAATATGACGACTACGCTGATGAAGGTGATGAGAGGGAGTCGTGGGACACGTAGAAAACAGGTCAGGCAAATACACATCAAGCCCGGAGGGTCGACAAGGCGGCGCCGGGCTTTTGTTATTATCCAGACAAATAGCAATTGCTCTGGCGCGAATCTAAATGCCTGTGGTATAATCCCAGGACTAAAGTGTTCTCTTGGAATACCCAGAATATTCATATCCCTGCAAGAGGGGGTGTAAGATGTCCGGACATAGCAAGTGGTCAACCATCAAACGCAAAAAAGGGGCCGAAGACGCCAAGCGCGGCAAGATCTTCACCCGTGCAGCCCGTGAAATCACCCTGACGGCCCGCGACGGGGGTGGCGATCCAGACACCAATCCGGCGCTGCGCCTGGCCATCGACAAGGCCCGCGATGCCAACATGCCCAAAGACAACGTCGAGCGGGCCATCAAACGTGGCACCGGTGAGCTAGAAGGGGGCCAACTGGAAGAGGTCTTCTATGAGGGTTACGCGCCTCACGGCGTGGCGCTGCTGGTCAAATGCCTCACCGACAATCGCAACCGCACCCTGGCTGAGGTCCGCCGCATCTTCAACCGGACCGGCTGCAACCTGGCCGAAGCGGGCGCTGTGACCTGGATGTTTGACATCAAAGGCTACCTCGCCGTCGCCCGCGATGACCTGGACCCTGACGAAATCTTCATGATGGCTATTGATGCCGGTGCGGAAGACATAGAGGTTAGCGACGATTTCGTTGAAGTCTACACCCTGGCAACGGACCTGCACGCGGTGCGCGAGGGCTTGATCGGCGCTGGTCTAACCGTCGAAGACGCCGAGCTGTCCCAGGTGCCCAAGACGCTGATGACGTTGGGTGAGAAGGAGACACTCCAGGTAATGAATATGATCGAGAGCCTGGAGGAGCTGGACGACGTGCAGCAGGTCTACTCCAACCTGGACATTTCCGAAGAGATTCTGGCAACCGTGTGAGACAGTAGTCAGTATCCAGTAGGCAGTAGTCAGAGGTCGGTAGCCGGTCTGTTTTGAGCTCCTCTGGCTACTGTCTACTGACTACTGTCTACTGGCTACTTGGAAAGGCGATGTTGTTTGCGAGTCTTGGGGATTGACCCAGGTACGGCCATTACCGGCTACGGCGTCATCGAGGGCGAGGGGGACAGCCTGGTCGTGACCACGTACGGAGTCATTACAACGCCCGCTAACCAGCCGCTGGCGCAGCGCTTGCAACACATATATCGTGAGTTGCGGGCGTTGATTACGGAGTGGCACCCCGACAGCGCCGCGGTGGAAGAACTCTTCTTCAGCAAAAACGCGCGTACTGCGCTGTCAGTCGGTCACGCGCGCGGGGTGGCCCTGTTGGCCCTCACCGAAGCGGGGCTGCCTATCCAGGAATATAAACCGGCCGAGGTCAAACAGGCGGTCGCTGGCTACGGCAACGCGCCCAAGCAACAGGTGCAAGGCATGGTACAGCTCCTGCTAAACCTGGATGAGTTGCCCCGGCCCGACGACGCCGCCGATGCTTTGGCGGTGGCCATTTGTCATTTTCACTCGGCTCGCTGGCAATCGCTTGTGGGATAGCGTCGTAGCGTCGTAGCGGCCAGCGTCATAGCGGAAGTTTCCACGACGCTGATCGCTGTTTGCTGAGACGCTAAGGCGCCGCAACGCCAAGATTCTGGACTTCGGTCTGGCTGCCCTGGCCGGTAAAGAGCGCGATGTCGATGAGACCGAGGCGGATTTCTTCTCTCGCACCGCGACGAAATGGACCACCGGTGGCACGGTTCCTTACATGTCCCCAGAACAGTTGGGTGGCGGTTCCACTGACGCTCGCACCGACATCTTCTCGTACGGGGTGCTCCTCTACGAATGTCTGACCGGTAGGCTGCCGTTTTACGGACAGACCTCGGTCGACATCATGCACGCCATTCTTCGTCAGCAACCGACACCTCTGCGCAGCCTGATGCCGGACGTATCGCCGGCCTGGGAGCGGGTAGTGGAGCGTTGCGTCGCCAAGGTCCCCGAGCAGCGCCCGCGGGACATGGGCGAGGTCCTGGAGAGTTTGAAGCAAGCAGCCAAGAGCGCTTCCGGACCCGAGAAGTCCCTGGCCGTTCTCTACTTCGAAAATCTGAGCCGGGACGAGGAAGACGAGTATTTTCGCGATGGCATTACCGAGGACATCATCACCGAGCTTTCCAGGATCAAGGATCTGCAAGTCTTTTCCCGCTCGGCGGTCTTTGCGTTCCGCGACAAACACGTCACGGCACCTGAAGTGGGCCAACAGCTCAACTCCTCCTACGTTCTCGAAGGCAGCTTGCAGCGAGCGGGCAAGCGTGTGCGGATCACCGGTCGGCTGGTGGAGAGCCGCACCGGCCACACGGTCTGGAATGAACGCTACGACCGGGACATGGAGGATATCTTCGCCATCCAGGACGAGATCGCCCAGAGCATTGCCCAGGCCATGGAAGTGGTGCTCACCGACAAGGAGAAGGAGGAGATCCAGAAGGCGCCGACCGCGGATGTCCAGGCCTACGATCTCTATCTTCGGGGCCGCCAGTATTTCCACCAGTTCCGGCGTCAGGGCTACGACTACGCCCGCCAGATGTTCGCTCGCGCGACGGTTATTG
>JAUVPY010000163.1 GCA_030598425.1 Anaerolineae bacterium | reverse complement strand
TTCTCGGCAAAAGATAGGATCAAGTCAGCGGGAGGCAGGTCTTCTGGCACGTAATCCTCTGGATAATCTACGATGGGTGGTAGTATGGCTGGCGCTTGCCAGATTTCAGTCGTCCAGTCCGGGGGACTATGGTCACGTACGTTGTCCACGTGTCGCTGTCCATACTCACCCGAGATAATCGCCAGGATACGCATCAACTAATCCTCCCACTTACTCCTGAAATCCGTTGTCCACTTCAAAATCGCTTATTTCGATATCTGCGTCCAGCAAGGTTTGAATAGGGGCTGTCTTGGCCGACGGTGAAACGGTCACACGCAGACCGGTTCCGTTGCTGGCGGCATCATAACCTTGCGCCTGCAAAAGATTCAAGGCGCTGTCGCGCATGGCCCGTGGTATTATCAGTTTGAGCCCGGTATGCATCCCCAGTTGGTCGGCCAAATCCGTCGGGTTTTCGCAGATCGTCTTGAGTCTGCCGTCCTCCAGAACCAAGACCCGCGTGGCCAATATCTCGATCTCTTCCAAACGATGGGAGGTCAAGAGCAAGGTTTTGCCCGCCGCCTTTTGCCGTAGCAGCAGCTTAATGAAGTCGTCCCGGGCTGTCGCATCCAGGTTGCTGGTCGGCTCGTCCAACATCAGCAGCGGAGGGTCGGCCAGCAGGGCAATAGCCAGCGCCAGGCGCTGCTTCATCCCACCCGATAGGGCCGAGACAGGCTTGTCGCCGTGGCCGGACAGCCCAACTTCTGCCAGCACTTCCTCGGCGCGTGGAGCGGGCACCCCTTTTAGCCTGGCATAAAACAGTAGCGTGTGACGGGCCGAAAGATCGTCGTAGAAGGCCAGCTCCTGGGGCACGTATCCCACCGCAGCCCTGGCTCTTTTCCCGTCTTTTCGTGAGTCCCAACCGTTCACCCGCAGTTCGCCTTGAGCAACGTACAATCCCAGCAGGCTGCGAATCACAGTCGTTTTGCCCGCGCCGTTTGGCCCCCACAAGGCGACGGCTTCGCCGGAGGCGATCTCAAAGGACAGGTTGTCTACGGCGGTGAAGTCCCCGAATTTCTTGGTGAGATTGGTAACTTTTATCATAGGTCTGTGTCCTATATTTCTTGCGGTATCCTGCGTGATACGTGGGCCTCCAGAAGGTGCGAATGTCCCGCCCGCGATGGTTAACGCGGACAGGGTCAGCAGGGTCAGCGTGGCGGCCCACAGAGGCCAGGCCGGGCCAGACGAGGGAGGCGTGATGGCCGGGATGACAGGCGACATCAGGGGGGCGTCGTCGGTAAACTTAGGTTGGGGTTGGAAGATGGGAAAGGCACGAGCGGCCATATCGACCGCCGCCTGGGCCGGGCTGAGTTGGAACAGGCGCAGCTCCGGGTTTTTGTCCATCATATTCTCGAACAGGCTTTTGGAGACGTAGGGCAAATCGCCCAGGCCGTCGCCCGCTGCATCGTAGCCGGCGTAATCACTCCAGAAGTTACCCTGGCCGTCTACGCTAAAGCTATTGCCTTGAAACGTGCCACTGCCCGTCAGGCCCACCTGCTCGAGGTTGTCGATGAAACTGTTCTGACCAAAGTGATTCCGCTTGACGGACGGGTTGAACAAGACACCGATGTCGTTATGGACAAATGCGTTGTGGGTAAAATTCTGGCTGACATCCACTGACGAGGGCGAGTTGTCGAAGTACAGGCCAACCCGGTTGCCACTGAACAAGTTGTCGGTCGCTTCCACGCCATCCATATCTTTCAGGCCAATACCGTATCCGCTGGGCCCGCGATTGTTGGCGAAGATGTTGCCGCGCATCGTCAGGCGGCGGCTGTACATGAGAAAGCCACCAACCGAGTTGCCCTCCGATCGATTGTTCTCGACCAGATTATCGTCACAATACATAAAGTGCAGCCCATAGCGGCCGTTCGTGATGACGTTGTCACGGATGACGGAGCCGTCGTTAAACCACATCACTACGTCACGGCCCTTGTCGACCCGGTTGCCGATCACCTCGGTGTTGTGGCTATACCAGACCCGAATGCCGTCACCCCGGGCCGGCACCGGCAGGTCTTTGGCACCGATCACGTTATGGGCAATCCGGCTGCCGTCCGAGCTTCTGATGTAGATGCCGAAGAGGGTGTTTTCCAGGCGGTTGTTCTCGGCCACAAGCCGGGGTGATTTGTCCACGGCAATGCCGGCGTTTTCCTTGTCCAATCGAGCTCCACTGTTGCGGATAACCAGACCACGAATGGTGACGTCGGGGGCCTCCGTGATCTCGATGACGTGGCCTTCATCTCCTCCGTCGAGAACGGGCCAATCAATCCCCTCCAGCGTTATCGGCTTTTCGATCACAAAGTTGCCCTGGTAGACACCCGGCGGCACCTGGATCACCGCTCCCGGTTGGGCGGCGTCAATGGCCGCTTGCAGATCGAACGGAGCGTCTTGCGCCGAGGCCATACTCCCTGGCACAAAGCTGATCAGGCATAGGGCTATCGTAAGGACAACGGTTAAGCGTATCATACCTGTCTACCGTCTACTCCCTGCCGCGCCTCTACCAGCGGCTTGTAGGCCCGCCGCTGAAGAAAGAGACCGATCACAATCAGGACGGAAGCAGCGGTGGCCAACAGCAAACCAAAATCTGCGAACGCTACAGTCTTGAACTGGCCGATCACGCCCTCTCCCAGGATGGTCGGGGTGAAGGGTTCAATCGCACTCGAGAGCGCGGCGTTGGGATCCAGGTTCTGTCCGAAGTTATTGAGCCAGTAATACAGGTCGACCAAAAAGACGGCCGGCAGCAGTATGGCTGGTAAGGCCAACAGGGCCGACCAGGGTGAGTGGATGAAGATGGCGGCCAAAACCAGCAAAGCCAGGGCGACGATGGCGAAAATCGAGATCGACTTCTCCAGTTGGGCAGCCTCGCTCAATGGACGCATACCAATGTAATGGTTTAGCCCGTCAATTTCCTGCACGTCGCCTTCCAGGCGATCCAGATAGGCGTGAACCACCAGCCCCTGCGGATATTGGGGGGCGTGAAGCACCAGACTCCAATAAGGTAGAAAGATGGAAACAATGATCAACACCGCAGCACCCACCAGGAATAGCGTGGGTAGTAGGTAGCGCACACGCCGAGATTCAACTTCATCGGCGGGGGCGCGTGGGCCAACTATCTGATCTAGTCTATCTGCCATCACAATCTTAACCTCTGTCAGTTCCTTAAGAAACCCGGTTTTTGATTCTCTGAAAGCAAGTTCTCGTCAGCCGATGGGTGTTTTTCAAGGGCGTAAGCCGCTCCTTATCGGGAAAAACCGGGTTTCTTTGTCCTCAGCAAGTGTATTTGCGGGGGGTGCGGCCACCGGGAAGGCGCCGCACCCCCAAGGATCATTACTCTTGATCGAGCATCGCGCTTGAGCCGTTGGGTTCAACCAACAGGTAGCCGGCCATCTCCAGGTGGAGCGCGGAGCAGAACTCGGTGCAGTAGTAGCTGAAGACTCCGGGCTGGTTGGCGTCGAACTCGACGGTTGCCGCCTCGCCGGGCTCGATGCTGACGTTGATATTGTAGGCGGGGATGGCGAAGCCGTGGGTGGCGTCGTAGGAACGCTCAATGTTGGTGATGTGCCAGGTGACGTGATCGCCTTCTTGGATCTCGACGTGTTCAGGCGTGAAGTGAGAGCGCACCGCGGTCATAAAGACTTCCACCTCGTTCCCGTTCCGGACCACTTTCTCCTCGCCAGGCAGTACTGCGTTCTCAGACACAGCTTGCGTCTGCGGATCCCAGCCGACCTCGGGGTAAACCTCCCAGGGGCTGAGTTTGGCGTATTCGATCATTTGGGCGTAGTGCGGCTCACCCAGCCCGATGGGCATGTCGTATAGCAGTTGCATAGCATCGCCGGTGTTATCGATGTCAATCAACTGGAAGTTTTGTGGCAACAGCGGCCCGACATTGGCAAAGCGGTCAAGGGCCCACTTGTTCATAGCCACCAGGTATTTACCGTCGGGGCTTACCGTATCCCCTTCGGCGGCCAGCAAGTGACCGATATTATAGTGCACATTGATTTTGCTGACCAGTTGCCAGGGATCCTCCGGGTGTAGATCGGCAAAATCGCCGCCCAGGGACCAGCGAGCCACCGCGCTGTCCAGGAAAAGGCTGGTGTAGGCATATCCCTGGTCGTCAAACTGAGTGTGCAGCGGCCCCAGGCCCACCTCAACCTGGGCTTCTTTGACGTCATCCAGCCCCAGCACCGGCACCCCATAGTCGTCGGTGTCCCACTTCTCGGCCTCGATGGTGCTCATGATCTTGTCAAAGCTGTAAACCGTGACGTGGGGGTCCAGCTTGCCGGAGACGACCAGGAACTGGCCGTCAGGCGTGACGGCGACACCGTGGGGGCTCTTGGGCTCAGGCGTCAGGTAGAGGATGCCCTCTTCCACGGCGGTGTCCAGGCTGATGACTGGGAAGCCCCTCACATCGAAGGTTTTGCCGGCGTTGAAGACTTCCTCGGCCTTCTGCAGGTTGATGATGTGCATGTAGTCGGTGTCGCCCTGGGAAGCGCCCGCCTCGAAGGGCGGGTTGCCTTCTTCCACGCCGCCCGTGGCGCGTTCAGCGTTGAAGGAATTGCAGAAGACCCACCCGTCGCTGGCCAGTTTGCCCGCGTCGCACAGATCCTGCCAGTATGGAGGTAGCTCGATGGCAAAGGACTCGGCCTCATCCAACCGACCAGCGTCGCGGTCAAATTTCCAAAAAGTGACCATGCCTCGATAGGTGTCGTTGTAATCGTCTAGTGCAGCATATTCCCATCCCAGGGGAGCTGCGTATTGACCACCTTCGATGACGTATTCAGTGTTTGGGGTGGCGAAGGTGCCGCCGTGGTCGTTCACGGCCACTTGGTTCTTGACGATTTGCTTGTTTTCAAAATCGCGCAGGTCAATCACGGCCACGCGGGCGTTGGCCTTATCATTGATAAAGAGAAATTGGCCGTCGTAGTCGCCCTCGGTTTCACTCAGGGCTGGGTGATGGGTGTCGGCCCAACGGACTTCGTTGCCGTCGACGTTGCCCTCATCCAACACATCGTTGCCCACACCATAGCCCCAACCCTGCCACGGCTCCGGGGTGAAGACCCCGATCACTTTCAACAGGCGCATACTGGGAACGCCGATCACCAGCACCTGGCCGGAATGGCCGCCCGAGGAAAAGATAGCATAATCGTCGTGGACACCGGTAGGCAGGTAAGTTTTCAGCGCGGCGGTGATGTCGTCGGGACCCAGTCCGCGTTCCTGGGCGATGGCGATGGCATCTGGGCTGAGGCCACTGACCGCCGGCGCCGCCTCTCCCTCACCGCTTGGCGTGGGCTCTTGCGCTGGCCTGCGCGCCAAGGTGCAGCCCGCCAGTACGATCAATGCCACAACGGCAAGTACCAAAACGTTTCGTTTCATGATTTCTCCCCCTTATTTAAAGGTTGAATAGTCTTAGTGGCTGCGAAGCTGTATTGTATTGACCGGTTTCGTTTGAACGGATGATTCTCTTTCTTGTCCTATAGCCGCCTCCCCCCTTTCTCTCCCGAAAAAACGATCACATACGCCAAGCTGATGGCCTCGGTCGGACAGATTTCCTGGCAAATTCCCGCGTAATCACAGTCTTCTGCTGCTGTGACAATGGCGACCTCGTTTAGCATACCTAGTGCACCGCTGGGGCACAGTTTCACACATAATTCGCAGCCGATGCACCTGGCAGGATCGATTTGGGGCAAGAAGTCTGAGGGCATGGTTCTCCCACCTGAAGCCTGAAACCTGTAACAAGTCCAGTATAGCCCTCTTTGGTCCCAATGTATGTGACTTTTGTCTTATTCTGCGTTGTCCAGCTTGACAAGGGTTTGTTGTGGGGAGATAATATTAATATACACGACGTTTGTGGTGGGGGTCTAACCCATGTCGGTCCTGATTGATGCGAGCGCAAAATCGCTGCTACAAGCCGTGCCCTATTTTCGGGCTTTGGACGAGGACGTTCTGGAGGCTGTAGCCCAGGTGGTAGTCGAGCGTCGCTACGCTGCCGGCGAGTTGATTTTCTTGGAGGGCGAACCCTCCGCCGGTCTTCATCTAGTAGTACAAGGGCTATGCAAAGTCTATCGTCTGTCGCTCGGGGGGCGGGAACAGGTGCTGGCCACCTTGGGGCCGGGCGACTCCTGCAACGAAGTGCCGGTCGTAGATGGTGATCCTAACCCAGCCAGCCTGGTCGCTGTCGAGGACTCAACGCTCTGGATCATCTCCAACGAGACCCTGGCCCACTTACGCCAACAGTATCCCATTTTGAACGAGATCATCATCGTGAGTCTGGCTGTGCGCTGCCGGCAGTTGGTGCAGCGCGTATATGATCTTTCCTTCCTTCCGGTTACCGGGCGCTTGGCGGCCTTCTTGCTGAAGCAGGCCGATGAGCGTGACGAGCTAAGCCGTCGACGCTGGACCCAGGACGAGATCGCCGCCCACTTGGGCACCGTGCGCGAGATGGTGAGCCGGGCCTTTAGAGAATTACAAGAGGCCGAGCTGATTGCCATTGAGCGACACCGCATTGAGGTCCTGGATCGAGAGGGTCTGGAAGAGCTAACGTGATG
>JAUVPY010000175.1 GCA_030598425.1 Anaerolineae bacterium | reverse complement strand
TCTTTGCCTTGAATCGATACACACGTTTGTTTTCGCCATTGTGACAGCTTATTCTGTCGAAACCACTGTGAAAGGATATCCACTCATATGGCCACCCGCCAAATAGCACCGATACAGTGTCCGGTATGCGGCGCGCAATTCAGCGCACCCATCGAGAGCGTTATTGACGTCGGCCGTGATCCACAGCTCAAAGCTCAGTTCTTACAAGGCAACATCAATGTCGCGCAGTGCCCCCAATGTGGCACCCAAGCCCCCATGACGGCTCCACTCTTATACCACGACCCGGCCAACGAACTCGCGCTGGTTCTGATGCCTAATGAGTTAAACCTGCATCACGACGACCAGCAGAAGATCATCGGCGGTCTCACTAACACGTTGATCAACAGCCTGCCACCAGAGCAACGCAGAGCATACTTGCTTACCCCGAAGACCTTTATTACTATGCAGAGCTTGGTCAACGCTGTGCTTGGGGCTGAGGGCATCACCCCAGAGATGCTTGAGCGACAGAAGGACAAGGCGCGTCTCATCAACGAGTTTCTGCAAGCCAAAGACGAGGAGAGTCTGCGCAACCTCGTGAAGGAACACGACGCCGAACTAGATTATGAGTTTTTCCAGATTCTCACCGCCTCAGCGCAGGCTGCCCAGGCCGATGGTCAGAGCGAGATGGCCCAGGCTTTGCTTGGTCTGCGCGCCTTGCTGGCTGACTTGAGCAGCCAAGGGCAAAGCGCCGTCGCCGAAGTGGACGCGGCTCTGGGGTTGGGAGAGACCATCACCCGAGAAGAACTGCTAAGCCGTTTGCAGGTCGCCGAATCTGACGAAGAATTTGACGCGTTGGTAGCTGTAGGACGCCCCTTGCTCGACTATGCCTTCTTCCAGAATCTCACCGGTCAGATCGAAGCCGCCTCAGACGCTGAGAGCGCGAGCCAACTCAAAGCCCTACGGACCAGGGTTCTTGACGCTACGGCCAAACAAGACGAGGAAGCCCAGGCCAGAATGCGGCAGGCGAGCGAATTGTTCAAAACCATTCTGCAAGCCGATGACCCTCAGGCCGCCGCCCGCGAACACCTGGACGAAATTGACGACGCCTTCTTCGTTGTCCTCTCCGCCAACATCCAGCATGCTGAAGCTGAAAACCACGAAGAGGCCGCAAAAGCTCTGCAACAGTTGGCCAATATGATTATAGGTTTGTTAGAGGAGCGGCTTCCGCCTGAGGTCCGGCTCATCAATCAGCTTCTCAATGCACCCTACCCAGACGGCACCAGGCAATTGCTTGAAGATCAGCGTGAGGTCCTTAACCCCGAGTTCGTGGCTGCCCTGGACCAACTGATTGCCGAACTGGAGCAATCCGGCGACACGGACAATGCCAACCATATGAGACAAGTCAAGAGCCAGGCCGAGACCATCAGCCAAGGGGTTTTGACGCCCTAACTCAAGAATAAGACCTCGCCAGATTGCCGACCACTGACAAGGGGCTTAAGGCCTGAACACACGGACATTATTCGGGCGCGTACTCTAGGCGAAAGCCGTGTCCGCGCACTGTTGCCACGTATTGGTGATCGGGATCGACCTCGGAAATACGCTCACGTAATCGTCGGGCCAACGCGTCAATGGCTTGCTCGGAGACTCCTTCTGCGTCATCCTCGGCCCACACCGCTGTGACCACCTCCTCACGACTCACTACCCGACCTCGGCTTTCGTAGAGCAATTCCAGCAGGCGGTACTGGGCCAGAGATAGGGGCGGATCTAGTTCCTGACCAGCGACCCACACTCGCTTAGCCTCTGTATCCATTTGGATTACCGGTCCTATCTCGTTATTAAAAAGAAGCGGGGCTGTGGCGCCGGCATCCACGAATCCCAGTTTAGCGGCAAAGGCAATCCCTATCTCATCACCATCTTTGAGCACCGTAGGGATTGTCAAAGGTTGCCCATTGAGAAAGGTTCCGTTCTTACTATCTAAATCCTCCAGAACATGGCCATCCTGTGTTTGGGTAACACGAGCGTGATGTCGCGATGCTTGCCGATCATTGATAATGACGTGACAATCGTCGCCACGTCCAATGACAATAGCGGCGCCCTGCAAGGCCCACTGCTGCCTGGGGCTACTACCCTCACGTATCATTAGCATGGCTACATCCTGGCCCTGATTCCCTCGTGCGAGACTACTCATTGTACGATACCTCCGTAGCTGTATGAACGTTAGAGGTCTGTTTCCCTTGACAGAAACTCCCTGTTAGGTTAATCTATGTGCAGGAGGACGCCAGAGCCTGTTCCCGCGACCATCCCGAGCCCTGGCGGACAAAGAATAAGAGGATTATGTTCGAACCACTCAGCCCTGGCACCATGTTGTGGTCTCGTTATCGCATCATGCACTTGGTGGGCCAAGGGGGAATGGGTGCCATTTACCAAGCTGAAGACACTCGCTTGGAGGGGCGCTTGTGCGCCCTCAAAGAAGTCATCCCCGAACCTGGTGACGGCCTAGATCACCTTGAGCAGATTGAAGCCCAGTTCCACCGTGAAGCCAGCGTGTTGGCCCGGTTGGACCATCCCAATCTGCCCAAAGTCTCTGACTATTTCCTGTACAACGGGCGCGATTACCTGGTAATGGATTTTGTCCCTGGTCGGGATCTGCGCGAATTGATCGAAGAAGCGCGCAGCCAGGGGCAGTTCTTGTCCGAAGACCAGGTATTGACCTGGGCTGAACAACTATGCGCTGCCCTGGAGTTCTTACACAGCCAAGACCCACCGGTTCTTCACCGGGACATCAAGCCCGCCAACATTAAGCTCACTCCGGCCGGTACTATCAAACTGGTGGACTTTGGCCTGGTCAAACTGATGGTCCCAGACGACAACCGCACCATCACAGTGTTACAGGGACGCGGGACGGTACAATACACGCCCCTGGAGCAGTACGGTGGCGAAACGGGGCATACCGATGTACATTCCGACATCTATTCACTGGGAGCAACCCTGTATCACCTACTGACTGCCCAAGCGCCCCTGGAAGCCAAACAGCGCTTCCTCAAACCAAACGCGATGCCTACCATCCAGGATCTCAATCCCCAGGTATCACCTCACGTGGAGAATGCCATTGCTCATGCGATGGCCATGCACCCCGACGACCGCCCATCAAGCGTTTCCGAATTTCGTGACGAACTGTTCGTCAAGCAAATGGCTCCGCACGACGGGAATGGGGTGATGTCTTTGGAATCTGCTCCTGTCCACGTCCAAGAAACCGCCAACTTGACCTTGCGCGACGCGCTCTGGCACAATCGCGCTTTGCTTCTACTTCTGGGATTGTTGTTAGCTATGGCTGTGGCAGTCACGGCACTGGCTGCGGAGCGCCCGATTCCCCCCACCTACCCGACGGTGAGTTCAACTACGGAAGCTAACCGTCTTCCTTGAGTTCCTCCTGATCTTGCCTCCTCAGGTCAATTCTGCCTACTAGGCCGTGTTGACATTTTGTCTTTGTCCTCTGAGACTCCAGCGAAGAGTCTGATGATGTCTCTCTGGTGCCAATTCAAATGTCAACACTACCTAGTCAAGGCTTGTTCATGAACGAAACCCCTTCCGTGCCAGCCATAACCCATACCATGCGCAATTACCTGGCCGATATTTATCGCCTGAGCCAAGGAGATAAATGGGTCAGCACCACCACCCTGGCCGAAACCGTGGACGTGTCGCCACCGGCGGCGGTGCGTATGGTGAAGCGTCTGAGCCACGCCGGTCTGCTGGAACACCAGCCATATCAAGGCGTGAGACTCACCGCAAGCGGCAAACACGAGGCCCTGCTCGGCATTCGGCGGCACCGCCTGGTGGAACGCTTTATGGTGGACGTGCTGGGCTTTGGCTGGCACGAGGTGCACGACGATGCCGAGGCCATGCAGAGCGGCATCAGCCAGAGGATAGAGGATCGTTTCGACGAGATGATGGGCCATCCTACGCGTTGCCCCCACGGGGAACCCATCCCCAGCCGCGATGGAGTGATGCCAAAAACCGACGATCTGCCCCTGATCGTCGTTTCACCCGGCACCCGTGGCCACATCAGCCGCATCAAAACTCACGACTCGGAGAAATTGCAGTACCTGGCCGAACTGAACCTGACGCCGGGCACACCCTACACGTTGATCAATCGCCAACCCTTCAATGGTCCCATCCGTCTGAGCATTGGCGATTGGGACGAGCAAGTCATCGGCGGCGAACTGGCCGGAACCATCTGGGTCACCCGGGACCGGCATTAGACGGCTGAGCCACCTGATCATAGATCAAGGACGCTACGCGTCTCTCACGGAACGAGGATGCCCACGTGGGTGTCCTTTTTTGCATTTGGCCCGAGTTGTTCGCCTTCTTTTCCTCGGCGAACTTGCCGCCCTGTCTGATTTCGATTAGACTTACTCCATTGGGCTGGAAACAATCCGGCCACAGCTAAGGAGATCTGCCATGGCCGCCTCTTATCAAACTGAGAAACCAGCGCCCTCGTGGTTGGTGGGACAGAGTGATCGTTTTGCCGGGAAGAAGTTTGAACTAGCCTCCGCCAGCCTTCTCCTCGGGCGAGGAGACGATTGTGACGTAATCGTTGACGATCCCCAGGTCTCGCGTCATCACGTTCGTCTCACGTGGGAAATCGGCGAATGGTTCGTAGAGGACCTGGGCAGTACGAACGGTACCCAGGTCAATGGCAGACCGGTCTCCGGCGGGCGACAGTCGCTCAACCCGGGCGGGACCCTTTCGGTTGGAGGCGTTGGCTTCAAGTTGGAAACGGCGGGTCAGCAGGACACGGTCGTGGCGCCGCACCTCAGGCCGGAACCCGCTGCTCCCCCCTTGACGGTCCCGGTCTCGTCTCCACCCCCGGCTGAGCCGGTGCCCTCAGCGCCAGCCGCGAAGCGGACCTCCTCCCTGTGGGTGACATTGGGAGGCGCTGGCGTGTTGATCCTGGGGCTCATTGGGCTGATGGTGGTCGGTGCGGTAGCCTGGCTGCTCCTGTCGCCGGGCGCCGAGCCGGCGGAGGGTCTTCAGGTAAGCATCGACCTCCCTGCCAACGGAAGCCAAGTGGCGGAAGGAAATACGCTGACCATCGTCGCCACCGCTGAAGACCAGGGCGGCCTGGATCGCCTCGAAATCTGGATCGACGAGGAATTGGCTCAAGTCTCACCGGCCACGACCTCGTCGCTGGCCGTCAACCATCCATGGATCCCCCGCACTCCAGGTAGCCACGTGATCGTCGCCCGCGCCTATAACACGGCCGGCCAGAGCAACGACGCTATCGTGACGGTTGTGGTGACGGCCGAGGTCGAGACCAGTCCATCGGCTGTGTCTGACCAGCCGGGGACGCCCAGTCCCACCGGCGAGGTGGTGCCTTCCCCCGCCCTCACGGCTACCTCTACCCCCACCACGCAGCCGACCTATACCGCACAACCTACCTACACCCCCGTTTCTCAGCCTGCTCCCTTGGGTGTCTTCAACGACTTTGAGACTTCCACCACCTGGATACGGGGTGACCAGCCGCACGGCACCTTCGAGCGTACGGACGCTCTGGCTTATAGGGGGAGCTTTTCGGGGCGTCTGAACTACAATTTCCCGACCGGAGGCAATGATTTTGTCGTATTCACGTGGCGCCGGGCGCTGGATGGCCAACCCAATCAAATCAGGGCCTGGGTGTATGGCGATGGCGCGGGCCACTATTTGAATGCCTGGGTCAAGGACAACGCGGGTCAGACCTGGCAATTCACATTTGGGCAGGTCGACCATACGGGCTGGGAGCAGATGACGGCCTATCTGGACCCTGGCCGGCCGTGGCCGGTTGGCCACATCACCGGGCCAGACAACGGGCTGGTGGATTACCCCATCAGTTTCCAGGCCCTGGTGTTCGACGACGTGCCGGATGCCTACAGCGGAAGCGGGACCATCTACGTGGACGACCTGGAGAGTGCCCAGGAAAGTCGTCCGGCGTCACCTACGCCTACGTCACCGCCCCCGACAGTCTCACCGACTCCCCCGACGTCGCCTAGCATAGATTTCCGTGCCGACAAAACCGACCTTGAGGTCTGGGAATGCACCATCCTGCGTTGGGATGTGGAGAATGTGCGCGCGGTCTATCTGGACGGCCGTGGTGTGGTAGGCCATGGAACGCGCGAGGTGTGTCCGAACGACACCACCACGTATACCCTGCGCGTGGTTTTTAACGACGGCTCCACCGAGGATCAAAGCCTGACCATCACTCTCCCCGATGACTGAACTGCCCTGGTATCTCTATCTCGCCGTCATCGCCGCAGGGTTTGCGGCCGGGTTCATCAACACCTTGGCCGGCAGCGGATCACTGATCACGCTGCCGCTGCTTATTTTCCTGGGTCTGCCGGCCACCGTGGCCAACGGCACCAACCGCGTCGCGATCCTG
>JAUVPY010000470.1 GCA_030598425.1 Anaerolineae bacterium | reverse complement strand
GTGTACCGCAGCCTGGACTTCCTGTGTGAGCTGCGGCTGGTCGTTTCGGCAGAAATCGAGGGACATACGGTATATGAGATCGCCAGTAACACGCCCCATCACCATCTTGTCTGCCGTGGCTGCGGTTCGTCCCAAGAACTGCCGGATTACCATTTCCAGGAGTTGCGACACCATCTTCTTGAGGAGCACGGGTTCAAGGCCGACCTGGACCACCTGGCCATCACCGGCTTGTGCGCCAGATGTATGAACGGCAAGACCTGATTCGTCCGAATCACAGAGGAGTTTAAAACATGCACTACGTCTCACATACTTACTATCTCTCAGAGATAGCCGAAAACCCCGCGTTACACATTCCCGATGGCTTTCTGAGCCTGCCGATCGCGTTACTGTGTTGGGTGCTGGCCATCATCCTCCTGACGATCACGGTACGGCGGACCCAGAATACGCTGGGCGAACGCCAGATCCCATTGATGGGTGTTTTGGCTGCGTTTATTTTCGCAGCGCAGATGATCAACTTCCCGGTTGCCGGCGGGACATCGGGGCACTTGCTGGGTGGAGCGCTAGCGGCGATTGTACTCGGTCCCTGGGCAGGGATGTTGGTCATGGCCAGCGTCATCGCCGTCCAAGCCTTGCTCTTCCAGGATGGTGGCCTGTTGGTGATGGGCGCCAACATTCTCAACATGGGGCTGTTGACGGTTTTGGTTGGCTACGGTCTCTACCGAGGCGTAGCCGGACAAAGCCGGAGCGTACGATTGGTCGTGGCTGGAGTGGCGGCCTGGCTGTCGGTGATGGCGGGGGCGCTGGCCACATCACTCCAACTATGGCTGAGTGGGACATCGGCGTTGAGGATCGTTGTGCCGACGATGTTGGGTGTCCACGCAGCCATCGGTATCGGCGAGGCGCTGATCACCGTAGCTGCCCTGGCGTTTATCCTGCGAACGCGCCCCGATCTGTTAGAGGCAAAGGGCGAGACGCGGGGTGGTTTTGGCTGGGTGATTGTCGGTCTGATCGTGGCCTTGGCTGTGGTGACCCTGGCGCCGCTGGCGTCGGTCAACCCGGATGGGCTGGAACGAGTTGCCATCGACGCGGGCTTCATTGAGCGAGGTACTGGCGCCACCTATGAGGTTTTCCCCGACTATACGATCCCGCTGCTGGGCGAGACAGCCCTGTCCACTATCCTGGCGGGTGTCGTTGGAGCCTTGGTGGTCGGCGTCCTGATCGTAATTGTGGTCAACTTGCTACGACGCCCGGTCACAGCCACCTCTGAGACCGGCTCCTAGGCTTCCCTAAGATGCAGGCCAACGCGCTGGACCGTTACCAAACAGGTGAGAGCCTGATCCACCATCTGGACCCCCGAGTCAAAGTGGTGGTGACGGTCCTCTTTATCCTCTCAAACGTACTGCTGCCGGACGGAGCCTGGCTGGCATTCGCCCTGGCCTGGGGCCTGATCCTGCTGACCAGCGGGCTGGCTGATCTGGGTTTGGCTTACGCGCTCAAACGATCCTTCGTGGCGCTTCCATTCGCTTTGGCAGCCGTCACAGTGGTCTTCAATCTTCCGGGAGAGCCGCTTTTCGCCTGGAAGCTCGGCCCCTGGCATCTGGTTGCCACCGACACTGGCGTGATCCGCTTTGCCAGCATCGTGATTCGGACCTGGCTCTCGGTGCAAATGGCGATCTTACTCACGGCGACCACCCGCTTCCCGGACTTGATGCACGCATTGCAGCACCTGCGCGTCCCCCAACTGCTGGTGGCCATCATCTCGTTCATGTATCGCTACCTGTTCGTCATTACCGACGAAGCAATGCGCCTGATGCGCGCCCGCGAAGCGCGAAGCGCTCGATCGGCCTCCGGGGCGGGAGGTGGCTCCGTCGCCTGGGGGGCTCGGGTGACGGGCAACATGGTCGGCCAGCTCTTCCTGCGCAGCTATGAGCGTAGTGACCGCGTGTACAACGCCATGCTGGCCCGTGGCTACAACGGCCAGTTTCTGACCATCAATCCGCACGTGATGTCCGCTTCAGATTGGACGATTGGGGCAGGGGCGGTGGCCATCCTGGTTTTGCTCCAGGCGGTTGGGCGGATGGCAGTTTTATGACGAAGGACGAGAGACGAAAGACGAAGGACGAACACTTGCGCCTGTGCGTCCGTGCTGACCCGCAGGGACAGTGCAGTGCAGGTGAGACGAAGGACGAGTGACGAAAGACGATGGACGAAGGACGAACACTTGCGCCTGTGCGTCCGTGCTGACCCGCAGGGACAGTGCAATGCAGGTGAGACGAAGAACGAGTGACGAAAGACGAAGGGTGAGTGATATAATTGGAGGCATCATGATGCAGAAAGGGATGCAGAAGACAAACGACGGGAGGCAAACGTCCTCCGTCTTTCGTCCTTCGTCCTTCGTCGCCCATAGTGGGAACGGCGGCCACGCCAGCGACGAGGTGCCAACGCTGCTGATCGAGGAGCTCAGCTTCCGCTACCCGGATGGGCGCACGGCACTGCGAGATGTCTCACTGCAGATTCACTCATGCGAGAAGGTGGCTCTTGTCGGGCCAAACGGGGCGGGAAAGAGCACGCTGATGCTCCACCTCAACGGCATCCTCAGCGGCGAAGGCCAGGTGCAGGTCGCCGGGTTACCGGTGGCCAAGCCCAACCTGCCCGTGATCCGTGCCAAGGTGGGGCTGGTATTCCAGAACCCGGACGATCAGCTCTTTTCGCCGACTGTTTTCGAGGACGTTGCTTTTGGCCCGCTTCACATGGGGCTACCCGAAGCTGAGGTGCAGGCCCGGGTGGCCCGGGCGCTGGAGCAAGTGGGTATGAGCGACTACGCGGACCGGCTTTCACACCACCTCAGCGT
>JAUVPY010000024.1 GCA_030598425.1 Anaerolineae bacterium | reverse complement strand
TCAATGCGCGAAATGTCAAGGATGTCGTTGACCAAACCTGTCAGGCGATCGGCGTTGTTTTTGATAATTTGGATAAAGTGACGCTGTTGCTCGCTCAGTGCACCGACCCTTTCGCTGACTAGTAGGTCGCTGTAACCCTTGATGGACGTCATCGGGGTGCGCAATTCGTGAGAAACTGTAGAGATAAACTCGTTCTTCAGCCGCTCCACCTCGGCCTCGCGGCTGATGTCTCTCAAGACGGTGACCAGGCTGGGTGACTCTCCACCGGTCAGCGAGACCGGTGATAGATTGGCGACAATAACTTTCCGGTCTGCTTCCAGCCTGAAGTCAAGACTCGGGGCCTCGCCTTCTCGGGACGACTCCGAAGAGCCCAAGTGCTCTGTGCCAGTTACTAGCTTGTCGTAGAGCTGACGGGCCAGCGTTTGATCCACAGTCGACTCGGCCCGCCCCAGGATCTCACGCAGGTGCTGCCCCTCGACAGCATTGGCGTCTAATCCCAGGGTACGGGCGGCAGCCGGATTCATCAAGATCACTTGACGATTAACGTCGAGCACAAGTACACCGTCGGCGATGCCTTCGACGATGGCCTCAAGTTTGGCGCCTTCGGCCCGCTGAGTGCGCAACATCACCCCCAGTCGTTCGGCCTGGTCGGTGATGAGTTGGTATAGCTCAGCGTTGTTGATCGCGGTTGCCACCTGTGTGGCCGCAGCGCTAACCAGTTTGAGATGGTCAGTCGTGAAGTAGTCAACCTCTGGATGGAAGAGAAGCAACACGCCCAGCACGTCATCAGTAGCTGTTAGGGGCACCGCCATGGCTGATTTGCGCTCTGGGGTTGTTTTATCCTCATTTGGGATCCAGCGCGGGTCCTGAGTCACGTCTGGTACGATGACTGGCTCACGGGTTTCGACCACCCAGCCTGCCAGCCCCACCCCCCGGCGATAGTGAGTCGGTCTTCCGCCTCGGGGGAGCCCTCTGGAGCGTCCCAGCGCGGCCCGATATATCAAGTTGCCGGTGCCAGGATTGACCAGCATGATAGAGCCGTGCGACACACCCACAGCTCTGTTGATCAGGCTTAGTGCCTCGGCCAATACCCGGTCCAGGTCAAGGCTGGCCGACAGCTCCCGGGTGATGCGGTAGAGTGTCTCTACGCGGTCTCGCTCAAGCGTCAGGTCTTCCAACGTTTTCGCCAAAGCTTCGGTACGCTCTTGAACCCGCTGTTCAAGCTCTTGACCCAATTGGCTTACGTGTTCGAACAGTTGTGCGTTGGAAATGGCCACAGCTACCTGGTTGGCCAGAGCTTGTAGCACCAACACCTCGTATTCGTTGAAGCTTTCTGGCTTATCACTCTGAGCGTTGAGCACGCCGATGATTTGATCTTGCACTTTCAAGGGAATGGCAACTTCTGCCCGAGTCATATTGCCAGTGGGATCTTCATCTGGACCTGGTCCATAGAACTGACCTGGGTCTTGGCTCACATCAGGCGCGACCACCGTCTCTCCCGACTCGACGGCCCACCCCGTAATGCCCCGATCACCAACCCTGAGCGAAGACGTCTCCCCTTGCCAACTCTCTTGATCCTGCTCATCTTCCTGGTCTACGTGAGTGCGCCATACCAGATAATCTTCTTCGATCAACGCGATAGTCACTCGGTAGCCGAAAGCCTGTTCCGCCAATTGGCTAACGCGAGCAATCAGTTCATCTACGTTCAGGATTGATGTGAACTCTACTCCGACCTCGTTAATGACCCGCAGGCGATCGGCGTATTGGCGTGCCTGTTCGAAGAGCTGAGCGTTCTGCAACGCCACCGCCACCTGGTTGGCAAAGGTGAGGGCCAACTGGGCGTGCTCCTGGGTGTAATGATCGAGTTCTACGCTGTCCAGGGCGATCATACCTAGAAGATTGTCGCCATAGAGCAGGGGAATGCCCAACCACGAGCGAATGTGATTGTGGGGTGGTTCGCGGAAGTGAGCGTAGGTCGACTGGATGTCAGGGACGATATGAGGGGCCTGGGTGCGTACCACAATGGAATTTGGATTATCTCCTTCTATAGGGAAAGCCAGGCCAAGCACATCCTCTACGTTACCCCAGCCGTGGACTCCGGTTATGACCAACTGCTCGCCGCTTAATACCTGTACGGTGGCGCTGTCACAAGGAACGACTTGTCTCAACTGATCTAGGATCCCCGTGATCACCTGGTCTACGCTCAATGTAGAGCTGACCACGGCGGCCACTTCGCGTAATGTATCGGCCAACTGCCGGCGCTCTTGCTCAGATTGAAAGAGGCGGGCGTTTTCGATGATGGCCGCCGCTTGATTGGCGAACAACTCCAGTGTCTCCATCGTTTGTTGGTCTGGTATCCGCCCATCTCGAGGATTGTCTACCGAGATCACCCCGATGAGGCGTTGTTCAGAGCTATTGAGTGGCGAGAAACATAAGTCATCAATATTCCAGCAGTTTTCATCCGATTTTGGCAAATAATCAGGCTGGCTGACATACGTGTCGAGACGATCTTTCCAAACTTCCTTGTACGTGTGCGGAATGTAATACGACTGGGCTCCAGACCGGAAACGCTCTTGCTGCAGATCCATTACCACTTCTGGTGCTTGGGGCGTAGCCTTAAATCGTTCCATCTCAGCGATGGGGATTCCGGCCCCTGCCACCTGGTGCAGCATAGGTGGATCGCCTTGCATAACGCTAATGAGAACGACGTTGAAGCCCAGCGTTTCGTTTATGGCATAGGCGATATCTTCCAACACCGCGGAAAGCGGCTGATCGGATCGGAATGCCCGACTGGCTTCCGACAGGCGCGCCAGTTGCTCGGCGCGCTGACGCACTAGCTCCCGTTGGTCTCGCTGCTCTTCGTAAGCCCAAGCGTTTCGGATGGCCACGGCCGCCTGGTTGGCCAACGCCTGCAAGTATTGTAACTGCTCCTCGCCAAAGGAGTTCAACTGACGGCTTTCCAGGTTGAACACGCCGGCCACGTCCCCAGCAACCAATATGGGCACCGCTACTTCGGAACGGGCTTCACGGGATATCATCACGTAATCAGGGTCCACAGAGACATCAGGCACCAGAACTGGTTCCGCCGTTTGTAATACTCGCCCAATTACGCCGGTCCCGGCATAAAACTCACGCTCTTGAAACCGCTTCGTCTCTTCCTCGCTAAAGCCAAAACTGGCGTTAGCCAGGAGCTGGCCGGTCTCGCTGTCGTGCAGGTTCACGTTACCAAAATCAGCACCAGTGGCTCGTACTGCCTCTTTCAGAACCAATTGGAGGATACGATCTTGATCAAGGGTGCTGTTTAGTTCCCGGCTGATCCGTTGGAGCCCGGAGAGCTCTTCGATTCGCTTGTGCAATTGCGCATCGGTAAGGCTAAAGAGACGTACGTTGTGCAGTGCAACGGCTGCCTGATTGGTGAGGGCTTGGGCCAGGAGGATCTCTTCGTCACCGAAGCGCCGCTCTTCGGCATCGAATATCTCAACCAGCCCCACCACTGTGTCGTGCATTACCAAGGGCAGCATCAGCAGTGAGCGCCAGCCCAACTCACTGAGTAGCGCAACTTCACCCGGATCAGCTTGCGGATCAGAAACCAATACGGCCGCTGGATGTCGGCTGTGCAACACCTCGGCGGTGGCGGGATAGTCGGCGACGAGATAAGGCCTTTCTTGACTGAAAGATGGCGGATCGCTGTCCCCTTCGGACGAATTATCTGTGGACCGGCTCGTCGGTTCCCCCCACGCCACTGCCCATAACGTGTCGCTGGCCTTGTCCCACTGCGAGATAGTACACTCGTCGGCATCCAGGGCGGCTGCCATACGCCGGGCCAGGTCACCCAGTAGTTCATCTACTGACAGCTTGGACGAAAGCGCTGCGGTGGTCTCGTAGAGAATCAAGACTTCGCGCATATTGCGTTCGGTGGATGCAAACAGCCGGGCGTTCTCAATCGCTATAGCCGCTTGGTTTGCCACCGTTTGCAGCGTGTCTAGGTCCTGCGGCTGGTAGGTGTTTGGCTCATCATTCATAAGTTCCAGCGTGCCAACGAATGTATCTCCTATCATTAGCGGCACACCAACATAGCTGCCTGTGGGCATTTGGTCTGAGGCCAGTTTGGGCTTGACCTCATCGAAAGCCGCGATGTCGGAGATGAGTAGCGGTTCGTGATGGCTTGCGATCCAGCCTGTGTAACCTTCGCCAGGCGCGTATTCACCGGCAGCTAGATGTTGGTACTTGGGATCGCCCCCCCAGCCCCGGCTGAGGTGCAATTTCGTTTCCGGGTCCCACAGACAGATTTCTGCTGCAACGTAAGGCAGCAGGTCACGCACCGAGGCCAGGATAGCATTCAGCGTAGTTTCCGGGTCAAGGCTCGCGGTGATAGTATGGCTTATCCGATTGACTAACGCCAGTTCGCGCGAACGGCGGCGCTCCTGTCCGTACAACTCGGCGTTTTCGATGGCGACCGCAGCCTGATCGGCGAAGGCGAGCAGCAGATGCTCGTCATCGGTGGTAAAGCCATCTGCGTTTTCGATCTTGTCGGCAACTAACAACACCCCAACCAACCTTCCACTGATCGCCAGCGGAAGGCCCAGCACGCTGCGATGTGCACAGGCAGTATCCTGGGCTGTGAAGCGGCGATCCGTGTCCAGGTCGTCGACGCGCAGAGTTTGGGAATGCTTTGAAACCCAGCCAGCTACGCCTTCTCCCACTGATAGGGGTTGAGGGCTACACTCGACGCCTGGTTGGCTCCAGACGGACTCTGGTTTCAGTCTCAGCGTGGTTTCGTCCAAGGTATAGATAACACATGCCTGTGCCGTCACCGCTCGCGCTGCTTCTTTGGCCAGAGTATTGAGCACACGCTGAAGATCCAGCGATGTAATGGCTCGCCCAGCTTCAACCAAAGAGGAGATTTCACGCAGCCGGGCTTGAGTTTCAGCTTGTGCCTGCTGAAGACTGGCGGCCATCGTGTTGAATTCGGCGGCCAGTTCTTCGATTTCGTCGTGGGCTTCGACCTCGATGCGGTGATCCAGGTTGCCCCGGCCCAGGATAGTTGCTCCTTCACACAGCGCGACCAGAGGCCTGACGACGTGGCGCGTGATGAACCCGCCCATTGCCAATACGACGGCCACCACTACCAGGAAGGCTACAGCGGAGGTAAGAGCGAAGAGATTGGCAGCCCGAAATGCCTCACGGGCCGGCAGCTCGGTGATGATGCCCCAATTGGTGCCCGGGATGCGTTGACGTGCGCCGATGACGTCCTGATCGTCAAGTCCTCGATATTCCGCCACCTGAAAGTCGTCTGTCAGGAAACGTTGCACGCCGACGACCTGCTGTGACACGTCGGGCTGTCGCATCACCAGTTCCAGGTCGTGGTAGACGATGAGGTTTCCGGTGCCGTCTACCAGGTAAACGTAGCCAGTCTGGCCAACCGGGATACGATTGAGGACGTTCCACATCTCATCGAAGTTTACTTCAGCGGCCAGAACCCCTGCCATATCGCCAGCGCTGTCACGCATGGGGACGGCCAACGTGTAGAATGGCACGGCGAACTCAGAGATGTAGACGGGGCCAAAGTAAGGGTGTCCTTGACTGGCGGTGAGGAATTTGCCGGAGTCGGACTGATCCAGGAAGTCTTGGTCGTCCACGCGGCGGTGTCGCACGACCTTGGCTGTTTCTTGGCCAGTCTGATCAATAATAGCCAGTTCGAAAAAGGCGGGATTCGCGTCGAGCAACGACTTAAGATAACGCCGCTGAGCAGCAGGGTCGTCGCCGACAAGGCTCAAGGTTTGCGCGCCGGTGACCAGGCTGTTTTCGACGTCTTGCAAGTAATCCGATACGCGCAGGCTGGCTCGCGCGGCAACCTCTTCCTGGAGATTTGTAACGTAAGTACGCTGGCCGGTATAAATGGCGTGCAGCACTACCACGCCCACCACCAGCGACCCCAACGCCAGAAGCAGGAATGGCGTCCAGAGTCTCACCCCCAGGCGGCCTAATCTGCGAACCAATGTGCTAATCATTCATCATATCTCAGCTAAATCGTTAAGGAGCTAACGTCTCCAAATATTCAAACGTCCCATTACGGACCACACTGCCACTAACGGTCGTTATCGTGGTGTCACCGTTGATATCGAAGGTGAAACGACCGCCTACGCCCTGCAAATCACCCAACGTGGCCATCGCGTTCAGAATCGCTTTGCGGTCGGGGGTTGCGGCCCTTTCAATGGCAGCCAAAACCGCGCCCGTTGCATCGTAGGCATAGTCCGAGAATGCCTCTGGATCGGCACCGAATCGCTCCCGGTAGCGAACGGCAAAATCGGCAGCCGCCCCTTCGGACCAACCGCTGGGCGGCACCCCAACCAGTGTGGCGTACACTCCCTCGGCGGCCTCTCCTGCTCCTGCGATAAATGCACTATCGACGATGGCGTCTGGGCCCATAAAGCCGGCATCCATTCCCATCTCACGCATCTGCCTTACCAGGACAGGCGCGCCATTTGGCGTATAGCCACCAAAATAGACCAAGTCAGGGTTGGTAGCGGTCACTTGCTCAAGCACCTTTTGGTAGTCGTCGGCCATTTTGTCAATCGTAACGTGCCCCAGTACTTCCAACCCCAATTCGAAGGCTGTCTCCTCGAATAGGTCAGCTAATCCTTTGCCGTAGGCCTCGCCATCGTCCAGGATATACACGCTGCGAAAGCCCAATGATTCCGCCCATCGGGCTGCTGCTGGTGCTTGATACTCGTCGGTAGGGCACGTACGGAAATAGGTGCGGCGCCCGGTCGGATAGAATATCCCGGGCTCGCTCGGGGCAAAGCCAACCTTGGTCAGTCCAGGCCAGGTGTTGGTGGGGCTAATATGCACTAGGCCGGCCTGATTGGTAATAGGAATGCTCACTTTGGCTGCACCTGAGTTGAGCGGTCCTATGTAGGCTACCACCTGGGGATCGGCAATGGCCTTCTGGGCGTTAGCGGCCTCCAGGTCTGGGTCCCATTGTCCGGTTTCGGTGCCGTCATCCAGTACCACCAGTTCGATGGAAAGGCCCGCTACCTCGCCACCCTCTTCCTCCACTGCCAGTTGCACCGCATTGACAACTGATTTACCCAATGCAACCCCTTGCATAGGGAAACTGGTGACAATCCTGATGGTGCGTCTATTTTGTAAAGAGCATCCTGCCAGCACAGGCAACAGGGCGATCAGGAGGCCGAGTAGGCCGATTGTTGCTGCGCGCGGTACATAGCATCGTGACATCTGCAACTCTCTACCTAGCCGCCGCTGGCGTGAGTCGCTCGGCGGCGCGCTTCAGCGGCTAGCATACGTATGTCTGGGAAAGGACCATCCGTGTCGGTCAAAACTCCTATAGAAAGGTTCATCAATGGCGACTCCTGCTGACCCCCGTTCCGGTCGGTGTAGACCATATACCCGCGTTCCCGCGTCTTAAAATCGTAGAAGGTTAGCACACCTTGGTCAAAACGATGAGAGAATTCGTTCTTGATGGTATCAACCGCGGCAGGCACAGTGACGATCATAAAATCGTTGCCGCTTGTATGTCCAATGAAGTCATTGGGAGTGCCATGAGCTTCCACTGTCTCATTGAGGTTAATCGCTACATAGCGCAAGAAATCGTCCCGGGCAACGATATCCTGCGTTTCGGTGAAGGCGTCTATGTGATTGATGACGATGTATAGCATCGCCCATTCGTCGCGACTTATCAAAATCTTTAGCTGCTCTTCGATGAGTTTAGCACTGGGCAAGGCAGTGGTGGGATCGGTTAGACTGGTCGCTTCCGCCCGGCGCATGGCACCCTGAATACGTAGTTTGAGTTCCTCGATGTCGAAGGGTTTGGTGATGTAGTCATCGGCGCCTAATTCCAGGCCGGCTATCTTGTCGCTGCGCTCATCTTTTTGGGTAAGGAAGATGATCGGGATGTGGCTGGTGCGCAGGTTCCCTCGTAACTCTCGACAGACATCGTAGCCGTCCATGTCGGGTAGCATAATGTCCAACACCACCACGTTCGGCTGTTTCTTGCGGCATACGTCTAGCGCTTCGCTGCCTCGCATCACTGCCAGGACTTCGTAGCCTTGTGAGTCGAAGTAAAGGCGCAGCATTTGGGAGATGTCCAAGTCGTCTTCTACCACCAAAATTCGGCCTTTGCTCATTGTTTTACCTCCTAGGTGAGTGCCTGCCCACGGGTCCTCTTCGAGGAACGGGACACATCAATGTAGATGTGATACTGAGAAGAACTACGGTTTGGCCCCAATATCCCTTTCTTAAGACAATCAGTCGGCCTCAAAGCCGTTTCTTTCCTGCATTTGTCTTGATACGTTGAATCTGTTCGTCGGTGACCGGCTGCTCAAAGCAGCGAAACCCACCTACGCTGAAACCATGTTTGGTGGCCAGCCTGGCAATGCCTTCCACCTGAGGCAGAGTGATGTCCTTGCCAAGCGTATAGCTTTCGTAGCGGCCCTCCAAGGCCAGGATCATCGTTTCAGCCATGCACGCGTAAGCCATACCTGGCGGAAAGCCAAAATCAAAGCCAAAATCCACTGGCCCTGGCACATCGACCATTCCGCCATCAATGACCAGTACGTCGTCTCGTTCCTCCACTACGCGGCGTGACACATCTCGCGGGCGAGCCACGTCGCAGACCACGGCCCCGCGCTTCAGGTGTTCCGGTTCGATGAGCGTGTCAATGGCGCTGGTCACGGTTAGCACGATATCAGCTTGGCTCAAATCACGTATGTCCGTGCTGAATTTGACTTCTGTGCCGTTTTGGTTCTGGATGAGGTCGGCCACGTCAATCAAAGGTTCTGGTCGCCTGCCAATCAGAAGCAGATGTGGCACGTGTTGTCCAATGAGCTGTGCACACACGCGCCCAATGGTGCCGCCGGCTCCTACCACGGCCGCGGTCGCTCCCCTCAAGTCGATCTCTATGCGCTCTGCGGCCAGTTGGATTGCCTGCACGGCAGTGGCGACGGTATAACTGTCACCTGTTGTAACGGGAATGTTCAACCCTTTGGCGATAGTGATCCCGCTATCGCCCACCACCGAGGTGAAGCCACCCAGCCCAAGCAAACGAGCTCCCAGTCTTTCGGCCAGGCGTCCAGTCTGTATCACTTTTCTGTAGACCGCCGACGGCGCCAGTTCCAGCGAGCGTTGCGGCGTGAGCGGGCAGCCCACGAACCAGCCTTCAATCTTCTTGCCGTTCGCCTGCGAACCTACACCGGTGATGTGTGAGACGTATACCGGCGGGTAGTAGCGCGAAAGGAAGTTGATGGCGCTCACCGGCAGATATTTCCCCAACAAGGGAAATTTGCGCGAGACGTCTTTCTTAGGATCAACAGGATGTATGACGAATGCGAAATTGTCCATCAGTTCTGCAACATTTTCTACAGGCGCCCGATGCGATTGATCATCCGCTTGACTATAGTACGCTCAGTATCTGAAGTTTCCTCGATTTCGCGCCGGCCGGTCCGGGTCGTGGCGGCCCGAGTGTCTGCTTGGATCTTATCCGGGCGATATAGCGGTTTGTGCAACTCGCCTGGCCAGTCATGATGATCGCTTTCCTCGAACGAAATGTTCTCGGAAATCACCCGCCGCCCAGGTTGCTGGGAGATGAGCACTACATCCGACTCGATGGTGCGTGCCGGATAAACGACGTAGCCGGACCCGATGCGACAGTTGTTTCCTACGCAGCCGCCCAGTACTTCCAGGCCCACCTCCTGCAACTTGCCCTTATGCATCGTGCGGATTGATTTGCCTAACAGGTTAAAATCGGTGAATGTGTTACCCGCACCAATGAAGGTGTCGCGTCCGACGACACTGAGTTGCAGGCAGGCATTCTGGGCCACCATGGTGTTCTCAAACAACGTAGTCATAAAGACAGCCGCTCGGAAGGGCAAATAGCAGCCATCGCTGACGATACTGGCCATCACCTGGGCACCCTGCCCAATTGTCACGTTATTGCCGATAACGCTGTTGGTGATGACAGCCCCGGCTTCGATTCTAACATCCGTCCCAATTCTCGCTGGCCCCTGGATGATGGCGGTGGGATCGATTTGTGCACCCTCTCCCACCTGAACCATGGCCGAGTTGGATAGGAATTGCTTGCGTTCGACCAGGGATCGGAGCAAGATGCGCACCATAGTCTTCGGTCGATCTATCGAACCTTCAAAGCGCGCGCCTTCGGCGACGATGCCAAACGGTATATTGGCGACGAACAAATGTACCCAATTCTCCATGGAGAGAAAGGCTCGCTGGGGGATCTGATAAGCCAGGTCACCTCGGTCAGCCGCCATGTAGGCTGGGACGTGATAGTAGCCGATTTCACGAGGCAAGGTGTCGACGTCGACCGGCTCGATTTCGGCGGTTAGGCCTTCCGGGAAGTACCACATATCGGCTACATAAATGTCTCCTTCCCGCCGTATACCCTCCTGCAAATGCAGTGCATGAGTAACAATGGCCGCATCATTGAGCGAGAAGGCAATTTGGCTGGCCTTTTTCTCATGTTCTGCCTTTGCCTTGGCTCTCCCAATAAAAGCGGCCAACAAGTGTTTATCAAAGAATAGATTATCGCGGTAGACCAAAAGCTCTTGGTCGGGAGGGATTAGCTGGTCTGTTTTGTCTGGTATTTCTAAAGGATGGTCTATGTTTTGCTGGAATTCGATTTCCTGGGAGCAATACGGACTCAGCACGTCCCGTTGGAACAACCAGAGTGGTTTGTTAAGAACACGCAGGTCACGGGCCGGCTCATTAAATGGTGGAATGAGCGTATCGTCAGAAATAACAATTTTAATCATCGACTGGCCAGGTTCAGTAACGACGAACTAACTTCCTAATTACGCCACAACGCAAATGATCAATCAAGCAGCCGTTTGTCCAGCAGTATTTTGCAGGTCTCATCGCCTGCCGCAATGCACGCCACTTCTTCTGCTCGAAAGCTTTTGCCTCCGCTCAACCAGTGTGCTCCCTCTTGCAGAACTCCGACGGCGGCGTGACAACACGGGGCTTCTGTTGTGCGGCCCCAACACACCGGGCAACGCTCGATGACCCAAATAAAATACTCCTCGTCTTCCTCCAGCCGGACTATCTGGTCAGAGAATTTGTTAAAGGTCTCGGCAAATGTATTGATGCCGACTTTCATTTTCATGCCTAAGGGCAAAAGCCGAAATGCCAGGTCGGCAATGCCCAACACGGCACCGAACTCTCTGAGCGCATACTTGAAAGCAGCCCGCCCAGCCCGGATGCCCAACCCACGCCCTCCCCGGGGGCCATACATATCGTCCAAGGCTTGGGTGATAGCCCCGAAATCCGCAAAGGGAAACCCCTTTTCCAAATTGTTGGGCGGAAAGTTGTTGACTAGATGTCGAAGCTTGGCAAGTGTCAGCAGAGCATTGACGCCATTGCGCCCCATCACTTCTTCCAGGGCCTGGAGCACGATGCGTCCCATGTTGTTGGGGTAGTAATACCCGCTTGTCTCTGATGACTTCTCGGTGGGCATAACGCTAGCTACCAGTCCTAAGGGGTGCAATGACGACTAGTCTATTCCTGAATTTTTTAAGAATGAGTGGAGCCGTTGGTTAAATGACTCCGGCTCGTCGAGCATCGGAAAATGACGTGAATGGGGCATCATCTCAATCCGGGCCCCTCTGACGTAGCGACCGATGAGAGTTGCCTGATCAGGGTTGACCACATTGTCACCGACGCCGTGGACACTCATCACCGGCAGGCGCAGCACAGGCAGCTTTTCTCGTAGGTCAACGCGCCGCAAGGAGGCGATACTGGTGAAAAACGCCTCCAGCGTTGTTCTCGACAGGTCTTGGATTTGCATGTCATACCACTTGCGCCAATCCCGGGTGATCTTAGGCGAGAAAACTCTGATCCCCCATCTCAACGCCGTCGGCATATTCCAAACCATCTGGGCGATCCAACGTTGGCCGGCCAGGTGCAGAAAGATGTTCAGCGAGCTCCCTACCACGGGAGAGCCTACTACAGCAACCTTACACACACGTTGAGGCCGACTCAAGGCCAGGCTAAGAGCTACGGTGCCCCCCATCGAGTGTCCAATGACTGGAGCCTGGGCAATCCCCATCCGCTCCATAAACTGGTCAACTAGTTCGACAAAATCAACGATCAGATACCGCTTGCGGCGTTTTCCGGAGTCGCCAAACCCCCAGAAATCGAGGGCATATAAGCGATAGGCACTCCCCAGGGTCTCCATCGTGTCGAGCCAGTAGCCCCACGACCCTAACCAGCCGTGGAGCAGGATTACTGGTTGACCCTGTCCGTATGTCTCGTAGTGTACGATGCCTTGATCTGTGACAATTGAACTCATGAACCGCTTTATGAATCCGAGAAAGCTAGTGCCCTGTTAAGGTAAAACTGACAAGTAGTAGTGACAGCCTTGCCTTCTGTTCTTACTCTTCAGATCACCGTTAACAGGGTATTGGTTCTCTACCACCATCTTTTAGCCGCGCATTTGTAACGGGTTACCTT
>JAUVPY010000220.1 GCA_030598425.1 Anaerolineae bacterium | reverse complement strand
TCTTGGCGGTGACAAACATCAGCGTATCAGCCGGGTCAGGCGCCTCCCAGAAGGCAATGGAGTCGACATTACTCCCTTGTCCGTTCACTTCAAAATCGGGTTGGATGATGACCGTACCAAAGGGATCGAAAACAGAAGTCGAAGTCGTTTGGGGGGTACCCGAGAATTCGGCCACCGGCGGTCCGGTGTTGATCGCCGGCACCAGCTCCGGTGGGTTGGCCCCCGAATGTAGGCTCGGCCCCGTTTCCTCTGGAGGAGATACAGTCAGCAGTTCGCGCGACGGGGAGAAGTCAGACTCCCAGATCTGCTGCAAATTAGGATTTGCTGTCTCATCGGGCTCTTTGGCTTGGACGGGGAGAATCGCGCCGCATACAACCCAGAGTGTTGGGATAAGCAACAGTGCCAGCAATCGAGAGTTCAGCCGTTCCACGCCGCACCTCCTAATTCCGTGAGCACATTGGTGACAGCTATCTGCACCACCAGTTGATGAAGTCTCAAAGCAAAAAACTGAGTCTCAAGATCACAATCTGAACAGCTATCGTCTGACACATCACTCTTGCCCAGCTACGGTACTCCGCGTGAATTACCGATGTTCTGAATGAGTCCAGTCGGTCCAGCCTATGTTCTTACCCGGACTCGCCGGGGTGGTGGCGGGGAAGGTCGTGCCGTAAGCATAGTTGACCAGCCACGGCTGCCACTCATCGTTTCCCACGGGATCCCAGCCAATGTCATACAGAAATTGCATAGCACGCAAGAGAGCCTGGTCTTCCCACTCCCAGGCTGGATACCCAGCCCGATGCAAGATCTCCGCCTGAGCCAGCGCACCTTGAAGTGCTCCCCACGGATAGCCTGTTTCCACGGGCGGCCATTGGAACGGGCCGCCCCTTCGCATTTCCTCCGGCAAGGCCCCATCGATGGAGTGGCCTTGCTTGGTGCACCCTTTGGGGTTGATGCCCACCGGCTGGGCCGGGTCGCACTGCCACCACAGCTCCCCGTAGTTGAAGCCAGCATACGCCTCCCGGTCACCAAGCCAACCTTTGAACACTTGTGCCGCCCGCTCCAATTCAGCCGCATCACCCAGATACATCGCTACCGCCAGCCGCGACGCGCCTGCATGAGTGCCCCAGTTGTTGGGTCTGTCCTCATGGGTGGACTGAAGCGTTTGACCATCCAACTCCTTGCTAAGCAGCTCGCGCAGCTTGTCCCTAAACTGAGCATCCAGATCAGGATCGTAGCTGGCCAGACTGATCAAGTCAGCCGCGATGACATAGGCTGCCAACTCGCGCCCCAGGGCCAAGGTGCGTCCCCCATCCTCCGTGTTCCCAAAAGTGATAATGTGCAAGGCAGCCACCACGTCATCCCGGTATTGTTGCTCGCCAGTCCGGGCATAAACCAGCGCCTTGGCCAGGACAGCGACATTAGTCTCGTCATCTTGGTCGCTGAGGTCCGGTTGACCAGCTTCTTGGTCTGCGACCGCCTTGAGCTGGTCCCAGGCCGGGCCAAAGGTGGGTAGGCTGGCGAGTTCTTCGCCGGAGATCCAAATTCCCGGGTAGGGCTCCTGAGGGGCTCTCATTACCAGCGGTAGATAATAATAGAAGTCGGCCACCGGCGGCGGGGCGCTGACTGTGATGTAGCCGGACTTGGCCTCGCTGTCCGTGTCCAGCGTATTACTCACCGTCAGCGTCACCGTGAAGCTGCCTTGGGTGGTGTACGTGTGCGAAGGGTTCTGCTCGGCCGCCGTTCCCCCGTCGCCAAAGTCCCAGCCCCACGCCGTGGGTTCACCACTGGACTGGTCGCTGAAAGTCACCGCCAGCGGCGCTACCCCCGACGTTGGAGCACCCGAGAAGTCGGCCACCGGCGGCGGCCCGGTGTTGATCGCCGGCACCAGCTCCGGTGGGTTGGCCCCCGAATATAGGCTCGGCCCCGTTTCCTCTGGAGGAGATACAGTCAGCAGTTCGCGCGCCGGGGAGAAGTCAGACTCCCAGGTCTGCTGCAAATAAGGATTTGCCGTCTCATCGGGCTCTTTGGCTTGGACGGAGAGAATCGCGCCACATGCAATCCAAAGTGTTGGGATAAGCAACAGTGCCAACAATCGAGAGTTCAGCCGTTCCACGCTGCACCTCCTAATTCCGTCTGCACATTGGTGACAGCTATCTGCACCACCAGTTGATGAAGTCTGAAAGCAAAAAACTGAGTTTCAAGATCACAATCTGAACAGCTATCGTCTGACACATCTTGGAGGCCTTAACCAGCGTTCAATCTAAGGGGCTAATCAGAACAGGTGGAGATTCTTCGTTTTGCTCAGAATGACATATTCCAGGTGCGGGAATTTTTCTTTTTGCGAGTCCTAACATAGACTAAAGCCGCTCAGAACTCAATGGAGTAATGGTACTAAATTGAGTAAAAGTAGTCATAGGGTAGGGTTTGCGTCATCTAGCCGCAACACCTCACCACCTGTGGTCCGTCCAACGAAACTCTCCGCTCGGAGACTAAACGCGCTGTTTATTATATCACAGAAACTAATTCTCTGCCCCTCAGATTTCTCATCACTTATAGCGATTTCTAGTCAATTTATTATGAGGGCCTTGACTACTGTGAAGCGGCAATGTATCACTAGGTCCCACATTTAAGCATTGGCTTGCATGTGACAGCTTTCAGAACACGCCATCGCTGGGTTAGGCAGTCGGCGCGCCGCCGTGGACCTCGCACCGTGCCAATGGCCACAATCGGTAACATCTCTATCTGAGGCAACGTTATCCCTTCGGTAACATTTACCTTTGAGGCAACACGCACGCGCACACAGGGCGGGGCTCCGCTCAATCTTCAAATAGCGAGGCCCTAGCAGATGATGCTATGGCCCCTTTTCCCTTGAACGCGCGGGCAAGTTGTCGTCTCCTTGGCGTCAATTGTGGCCTGAGTTCTTGAAGATGATGGGGAGGTGAATAAGTACGATAGGCTGTTGAACTCCCTCCCAAGAGGAAGATCAATCGGTATTCCCAAGTCGGTATGAAGTGTGATATAATGTGTGATAGAATCCGCAACCTTTAATCTCCTTGCTGTTCGACACGTCCAGTCTTCCAATCTTTCCCCGAGGGGGACCTATCGGCCAACCTTCCAACCTTATCACATACAAGGAGGTATGACCGTGACCAAGACTGTGGTTATCGTCGGTACCCTGGACACCAAGGGCCAGGAGTTCGCCTACGTCAAAAAGCTCATCGAGGCCGAGGGGCTGGACACGCTGGTAATCGACATTGGCGTGATGGGCGAACCGGCCTTGGAGCCCGACGTCAAGCGGGATGCGGTGGCGGAGGCCGGTGGTGGTGACCTGGCTTACCTGGCCTCCGGCGAGCACAAGGACGAGGCCATGCGCGTTATGGCCGCCGGGCTGGCGGTCGTGGCGCGGGCGCTTTACGACGAGGGGGTGGTGGATGGCATCCTGGGCATGGGCGGCGGCGGGAATACGTCCATTGCCACGTCGGGCATGCGCGCCCTCCCGGTGGGTGTGCCGAAAGTGATGGTTTCCACCCTGGCCGGCGGCGACGTGAGTGCCTACGCCGGCACCCGGGACATCACCTTCATGCCTTCCATCGTTGACGTGTCGGGCGTCAACAGCATCAGTCGCCGGATCTACGCCAACGCGGCCGGGGCCATCGCCGGTATGGTGAAGATGGAAGCGCCCCCGGCCGGCGAGGAGAAGCCGCTGGTCACCGCCTCCATGTTTGGCAACACTACCACCTGCGTGGACCGGGCACGCGGCGTCGTGGAGGGGGGGGGCTACGAGGTGCTGGTCTTCCACGCCACCGGCACCGGCGGCAAGACCATGGAAAGCCTCATTGCCGATGGCTACATCGTCGGCTCCCTGGATATCACCACCACCGAGCTGGCCGACGAGGTGTGCGGCGGTGTGTTAAACGCCGGCCCGGAGCGCTGCATGGCCGCTTCGCGGGCGGGTATCCCGGCTGTCCTGGCCCCTGGCTGCGTGGACATGGCCAACTTCTGGGCCATCGACACCGTTCCTGAGAGATACAAGGACCGAAACCTGTATCAATGGAACCCCAACATCACTCTGATGAGAACCAACGTCCAGGAGAACATCAAGATGGGTGAGATGATCGCCGTCGCTGCCAACGCCGCCACCGCTCCTGTGGCGGTGGTCTTACCCCTCAAAGGCGTCTCCCAGCTCGACAGCCCGGGCGGCGGCTTCTGGGACCCGGAGGCCGACGGAGCCTGCTACGACGCCATCAAGGAGAACCTCAAGCCCGGCATCCCCGTCATCAAGATGGACTACAATATCAATGATCCGGAATTTGCGGACAAATGTGCGGATTTACTATTGGACATGTTGAGGTAATTGCTGGAAGGTTGGAAGACTGGAAGGTTGGAGCACCCGCCAGTACGCGGTTCCCTGCAATCTTCCAGTCTTCCAACCTTCCAATCTTCCAATCTTCCAATAAGAACAGGAGGTATTTCTATGGCCATCATCCAACGTGAAGATGCGCTGAAGCGACTGCGCAAGACGGTCGACTCGGGCCAGCCCATCGTGGGCTGCGGGGCAGGCACCGGCATCTCCGCCAAGTTCGCGGAGCGGGGCGGCGCCGATTTGGTCATCATCTACAACTCAGGGCGCTACCGAATGGCGGGGCGCGGCTCGTTGGCCGGCCTGATGCCTTACGGAGACGCCAACGGCATTGTCGTGGAGATGGCGTCCGAAGTGCTGCCGGTGGTCCAGGACACGCCGGTGCTGGCCGGCGTGTGCGGCACCGACCCCTTCCGCCTGATGCCGGTCTTCATCAAGCAGCTCAAGGAGATGGGATTCTCCGGCGTCCAGAACTTCCCCACCGTGGGCCTGATGGACGGCGACTTCCGCGCCAACCTGGAGGCCACCGGCATGGGCTACGACAAGGAGGTCGAGGCCATTGCCATCGCTCACGAGCTGGATATGCTGACCACGCCCTACGTCTTCAACCCGGACGAGGCGATGGCTATGGCCGAGGCGGGCGCCGACCTGCTGGTGGCCCACGTCGGCCTGACCACGGCCGGCTCCATCGGCGCCGCGGTGGCCTTCACCCTGGAGGAGGCGGTGGCCAAGGTGACGGACATCGCCGAGGCGGGGCGGAAAGTGCGCGACGACATTATGGTCATCTGCCACGGCGGCCCCTTCGACGAGCCGGAGAACGTGGGGGTGGGCCTGGCTATGATGCCCGGCATCGCCGGCTTTTTCGGCGCCTCCAGCATCGAGCGCCTGCCCACCGAGCGCGCTATCACAGGACAGGTTGAGGCGTTTAAGAGCTTGAAGTTGGCGTAGGCAGCGGATGGGGGAGCGGGTAAGCGGATTCAAGGGCGCATGGCCGTGCGCCTCTGGAGCGTTATGGCCAGTCGCGACCCTCCACACGACGTGAACCCTCGCGCTGCTTCGGATTCCGAAGCGGTGACGGAGGGTTGGAAGAACACG
>JAUVPY010000243.1 GCA_030598425.1 Anaerolineae bacterium | reverse complement strand
CCGGCGAGACGACGCGTCCGAAGATGTCACGCTCTCGCTCTCGTTCCCGCAGGCCGGCCGTCATTGTGTTGAAAGCATGCCCGAGCACACCCACTTCGTCGTTCGAACGGACGTCCACCTTGGCCGTGAGATCTCCTTCTTGTACGCGCTGCGCCATTTGGCTGACTTCGATCAGGGGCCTGGTGATGCTGGCTGAGAGTACTATGGCGCCGATCAGAGCAATCACCGCAGCCAGCACGGTGACGACTGCGAACAGACCGCCAAGTAGTCTCGGCAGTTGCGCGAATTCACGTCCGGTTTCGATCAGGTTGGCGAGCACTTGCAGGGCGCGCCTCTCCGGCTGGGCCACGTTCACGCCCCAGCCAAAGCCTCCGAAGCCAGAGAGCTGCGCCGGCACGTCGTAAAAGTCGCTGCCACTGGTCTGCGCGTAACCTACGATGTCGCGGTTGTTGGCGTCGTCTTCCATCAGGACAAAACCAGCGCCTTCGGAACCGGGTTCGGCCTCCAATGCATTAAGCGCCGGTGTATAGCTCTGGTCCATTACATTGCTCTCATCGCTCATGATCAGGGCCTGACCGTGATCTGAGGCAGTGTCGGCGATCAGTTGCCCGTCAGGCGTGAACACGCGTATATCAGCGTCAATACTGATCGCTTTCTGCGACAGACGGTGCTGCAGGTCCGTCAAGCGAACGAAAGCACGAATGACGCCCAGAACCTCCTTGCTGTCGGGATCGACGACAGGCAGCGCGATGCCGATCACCGGCACGTTAGACGCGTCGAGGTGCACGTCGGTGATACCCACGCCAGCAACGCCCTGTGTGCGGGCATCCTGCCACCAACTCTCGTCAGAATGCGCCACCCGACTGACGGGTCGTGTGACCAACACGTTGACACCGCTCGCTTCGGTGACAATGATCTCAGCGAACGGCGTCTCAGGCCGTTCGGTCTGCTGGAATACATAGGTTAAGGCGGGCGAGAAGACGGTCTGTGTGATAGGCACGAAGAGCAGACCCTGCAACTGCTCCTTGACATCATCAGGGGGGAGCCCGGTCAAACCACTCTGCTGGGCAGCCAGCGTCCCCTCTCGCGCTGCCTCAATCACGACATCTGCCTCGCTCCAGCGCCGGATGTCGGATATGCGTTCCAGAAGATAGCTGTCAAGGTCGGCGGCGGTGTCGGCGGCCGCGCCGGTGAGGTTGCGCCCGACCACGTCGGATCGGAGCGCGTTCTCGGTTTCGCGCAGGCGGGTGGAAAAATCGCCCAGTTGGGTGAAGGTTGCCCTAAGCACAATCACGCTGACGGTGATCAGCGGACCCAGGCTGAGCAGAAGCATCAATACGGCGATCTTGTAGCGAAGGCTAGAACGAAACCTTAGCATGTTTTTTCCCCCGTGCTAAGAAAAAGGGCCAGGATAGCGCGATTTCAAGTATAGATCATCGTGTCTTAGAGATCGTTTTAGAAATCCTTAGACGGCTTCTTCTGCCACGAATTACACAAATTTCACCAAGGATCTTCTGTTTGATTTCGTGTAATTCGTGGCTTTTCGTATGACAACTACCCCTTTTGAACACTTACTCAGGGTGATGTGCTGACCTCAAAATGGATTGCGTCTTGCGCGGCACCATAGAGGTCGGCGATGGGTCCGGCCTTGAGTTGGTCAGCCAGTGCGCTAAGTTCTGCCAATTGCGCCGTCGCCGTGGCCAAGTCTTCCAAGGTGAGAATCTCCAGGGCTTTGTCCTGAATAGTAGCACTCTGTGTCTCAACTTCAACTGCAGCCGCAGCGACAGACTGCTGGTCGCTGAGTGCTTGGGCAATCTGGCTCGAGTAGCCGATCACCCCGAAACCATCACCGGGATTCTCTGCCACGCCGTTGCCATCGTGATCGCCGAACCGTGGTCCAGCCGCACCCTCAATGATGTTGACTACGTGTTCCATGTGGATGCGCATCTCGGGCAGTGCTCCGATGGCAGCCGCGTTGACGGCATTTTGCACGTGCTGGACGGCTACGTCGGTTTGCGCACCGAGACCTAGGGCTAGAGCAGTGTCGAGGGGTGTAGCTGGTTCACCCTCATTCTTGACGAACAGTCGGCGTGCGTTTGCTAGCGTCTCTCCTTCCAAGCCACCAGCCAGGACAGCCTGGCCAGTTGGGCTGGTGCTGCCCTCGGCCACCTCGAGAGTGATCTCAAAGCGTGCATGATGACCTAACAGATTCTCGCTACCGGGCGAATTCCACTCGAGGGCGGCGCTACCATCAGGGTTCAGGTTGACCACGCCTACACTTGTGGTCGTGCCATCGTCACTGACCAGCCAGCCCTGATATGCCTGACCATCCGGTGGCGCAGGCACACTCGAAAGGTTCAGAACAAACTGATCGGCCATGGCCAGGTTATCTTGGAAACCGGCCGTGCCGCTAGTCTGAGGCGCAGTGGTTGGCGCAGGCGTGGGGGTGGCGGCCGGCGCTTCCGTAGGCGCGGCTTCAGCCGTCGGGGTGGAAGTGGCCGCATCTGTGGGTTCAGGCGTATCGGTTGGCGCCAAAGTGGACTCTTCTGTCGCTGCGGCTTCAGCCGTCGGGGTGGAGGTGGCCGCATCAGCTGGCGCCTGCGTCGCGTCGGGGGCCGTCGACTCCACCGCAGTTCCGCAAGCCGTGGCTAGCAACAGGGGAAACAAGACGACTAATACTCGATATTTCATTTTCCTTCCCTCCTCTTATTGAGTGATCTGGCAGGCTCCCAGGATCTAGCGTCGACATGAGAGCTCTGAATCGCCCAAGCGCTCAGTACGCCAATCCTTGAACAGGCCACAGTGGTATTTGTATATAATTGACCTTACTAGTCTTATTATATATCAAGGTAAAATATCCTGCAACTTGCCTCCTCATTCGTGCCTTATCCTGGCGAGTGATCCTTGCAAATAATGCACTAAAATGGTACAATAAGTCTGATAATGAAATCCCAAATCTGGGACTTGGAAGCGCCGGGGCACGGGGTTCGTGCAGCCGGTTTTACTCAGATTTTGGTTCCCTGTGTGGAGCTAGCATTTTCTTGGGTAGGAGCATTCCGTGATGTTTCATCCTCAGGAACTAGTAATTGAGCAGTTTGTAAGGGTGCTCAAGGATGCGTACGAGCAAACCTACAGCACCCTGGAGCGAGACCTTGGCAACATCACTGCGTGGACGGGGCGACTCGCCCTTGAGAATATCGCCAACTCCGATTCACTATACCATAACGTCGATCACACGATCATGGTCACGCAAGTCGGCCAAGCGATCCTCAAAGGAAAACACTTATGCGAAGGCGGCGTCACACCCAGGAACTGGCTACATTTTGTCATAGCCCTTTTATGCCACGATATCGGCTACGTGAAGGGAGTGTGCCAGGACGACAAAGACGGCATGATTGCGACCGGGGTTGATGGGAAGGTGGTTGAGGTCTCATTGGAGTGGACCGACGCGGTTGTCACGCCCTATCACGTCGACCGCAGCAAGCTCTTCGTCCGTGAGCGTTTCGGCGGAAGGTTAGGTTTTGAGGTCGATGTCGAGCTTATTGCGTCCTATATTGAAATGACCCGCTTTCCCGTGCCGGATGGCGACGAACACAAGGACACCAAAGGCTACCCAGGGCTGGTGAGGGCAGCGGATTTCATAGGCCAACTCGGTGATCCCAATTATCTCCGCAAGATTCCTGCGCTGTTCTATGAGCTTCAGGAAGCTGGCGCCAGCGAGCGGATCGGCTACAAAAGCCCGGGAGAATTGCGCGAGAACTACACGCAGTTCTACAGTAGTGCCGTGATGCCTCACATCCAGGAAGGCCTGCGCTATCTTCGTGTAACCCACGAGGGCAGGCAGTGGATCGCCAACCTCCATTCGCACGTCTACAGCGTCGAGCACCAAAATAGGTGGCTATCTCTCATCCCTAAAGAGTCAAGCGATAAAGCACAAAATGCTCGTCAAAGCCCCTAATGGGCGTTTCATAACTCTCCACATCGACAGCCATCGGCTCTAGCCGCTGGGCCATGGCCGGGTCTTGCCATAGCCTTTCAGAAATGATCACATCCCTATGTCAACACGGCCTAATACGTGCGATAAGAAGGCAACTCACCGCGCGCCGGAGCCGGGCTGGTCAAGCCCGGAAGTCCGCCCAAGGGTACGGGGCCTGGCAGGTAAAACGCTTCGCCGTATGCCACGCCGATCATGGCCCCAAACACGATAGCCCGGGCTTCGATAAAACGCAAGAAATCGGGTCGGCTGATGGCCGTTTGAAACCCACCACCATCTGGTTGGAACTGACTCCGGTAGGCAGCTACGGCCGCCATTTTTCGGTCCCAGACGCTTGAGACATCAACCACGAGGGAGGGCGTAAATGGGTGGTGGATCATGTAATAGTATACCCACTCTGGCCGGTGGGGGCGACCCGTACCAAGTTTGCTCACCCCGGCCAGGAAACACGCGTCTTTCACTAGTTTGCTTGCGCCCACGTGATCTGGATGTCGATCCTGACCATAGGGAGCCAAAACAATGCGCGGTCTTGTTTCTCGAATGAGTTGAATAATGGCCAGTCGATGTGCCGGATCGGTTCCAATTTCGCCATCTGGCAGGCCAACCAAGGTTCGTGTACAGAGGCCAAGTCTATCCGCAGCTTCCTCTTTTTCACTTTGACGTTGGTCGGGAGTACCCCGGCTGGACATCTCACCGGCGCTCAGATCGGCAATGGCCACCTTCAAACCGCTGTCCGCGGCCAGTATTAGGCTGCCCCCACAGCCCAGCTCTGCATCGTCAGGGTGGGGAGAGAATGCTAAAACATCTAAATCCATCATCCGGCGAAGTAACGATAGATCAAGCTGTCGATTTGAGGCGCTTCGCTTCCGTTTACCCCTAGGCTTTTCGGAACTAGAATCGGAACCGGCGTCTTATCCAGGACTTGACGGAGCACCTCGTTCAGAACTATCAGGTAGATGGCAGAACTCTTACCTGCGACAAAGCCGCTCACCAGATCATTAAAGAAGATCGGAAAGCAAACATCGGGACTCCATCTATCCGTCTCTGCTATTTCGGCGATTGACAGCGTGCCACTGCCCAAATCAAATCGATAGTCCTGACCGCACTTGCAAGCGCCCACTGCGAAGTGGTCGTTACCATCCACATAGTGATAGAGCCGAAGCCGCGT
>JAUVPY010000421.1 GCA_030598425.1 Anaerolineae bacterium | reverse complement strand
GTACCTGACTGAAAACGACGAAACCTCAGACGATGTGTCGGCCATTTATCTCACCCGCCGCGCCGTTGAGGCTGACCCAGCCTGCCTGGCCGATCAACATCGTTACGCAGCCGGCGCCAACCTTATCCAGATATTGCCCGTCGCCAACACCCAACTTCCCGATTCGGCCCGGCCCGTGGCCCTGAATTATGGACCTGAGTTGACACTGGTCGGTTTCGAAGTACGCCCTTCACCGGGGGCAGGCCCAGAGGAAGCGTGGGACGAGGGAAGCCTACCTCAGGATGGTGCGGGCTGGCACCTCTCATTGTACTGGCAAGCGGAAGCCGCGATGGAGTCTGATTATACCGTTTCCGTGCGCCCGCTGCGCGATGAAGCCTTGATATTCGATGAGAAAGGAGAGCCGCTCATCCAGGATCACCAGCCCGTGTGGAACAGCTACCCCACCAGCCGCTGGTCACCGGGCGAAATCGTGCGTGACGATTACGTCCTCTACTTGCCAAATGAGGTGACCCCTGACGCTGCTCAAATTGTCGTCTATCGAACCAGCGGGACGGGAGTTGAGAATTTGGGCGAGGTTCAACTTGATTTGACCGCTGACGACGCTGAATAACCCTCGCTATTCATCGAAGCGACTCCGGTTGATGTGGCCCATAAACTCGGCCCGCGTCTTGGGGTTTTCGCGAAAACAGCCCAGCATGGTGCTGGTCGTCATCGACGCATTCGGCTTCTTCACGCCACGCATCATGCTGCACATGTGTGCCCCCTCGACCACCACGGCCACTCCCTGGGGATGCAGTACCTCCTGGATGAAATCGGCGATCTGCTTCGTCATCCGCTCCTGCACCTGCAAACGCCGGGCGAACATCTCCACGATGCGCGGAATCTTGCTCAGACCAACCCCGGAAACTTGATTCAGGCCACGATACGTGGTAAAACATGGTGAGGAGCTAGCACATGATCAAGGCTGAAGGACTGACCAAACGCTTTGACGATAACCTGGCAGTAGACGGCCTGACCCTGAACGTGGAACGGGGCGAGGTGTTTGCCTTCCTGGGGCCCAACGGAGCGGGCAAGACAACCACGGTGCGTTTGCTGGCCGCGCTGATTGCGCCCACCGACGGACGGGCATGGGTGAACGGCTACCAGATTGGCGAGGACAATATCAACGTCCGACGCAGCGTGGGCATCCTCACCGAGGCGCCCGGCCTGTACGAACGGCTGGACGCCGTCCAGAATCTGACCCTCTTCGCCAAGTTGTGCGAAGTGGACGACGTGGCGGGCCAGGTGGAGAAGTACCTGCGCCTGCTGGGGCTATGGGAGCGGCGGGCTGAGCCGGTGGGTGGCTTCTCCAAGGGCATGAAGCAAAAGCTGGCCATCGCCCGCGCCCTCCTGCACGAACCGCCGCTGCTCTTTCTGGACGAGCCCACGGCCGCATTGGACCCGGAGGCGGCGCGGACCGTGCGCGACTTCATTGGGGAGATCAAAGAGGCCGGGCGCACTATCTTCCTGTGCACCCACAACCTGGACGAGGCCGACCGGCTGGCCGACCGAATCGGCGTCATCAAGCAGAAGCTGATCCAAGTGGATAGCCCGGCCAACCTGCGTCACTCGCTCTACGGCCGGCGCGTCGTCATCCATCTGGCCTCCGTCACCGAGCCGGTGCGAACCGCCGTCAGCAGCCTGCCCTTTGTCGAAGAGATGCAGCAGATGGACAACGCACTGGTGATCAGCCTGGATAACCCGGAGGAACAGAACCCAATCCTGGTAGAGCGCATCGTCGCCGCTGGCGGTGCGATTCAATTTGTCAACGAGTTGCGCCATTCGCTGGAGGATATCTACTTCGCGCTCATCGAAGAAGAAGACAGGGAGACACAAGCATGAACGGAGCCAAAATCGGCGCGATTGTGGAAAAGGAGATTGCCGACGCCCGTAAGAACAGAATGATCATCCTCAGTATGGCTCTGATCCCTACGCTGTTGGTAGCAATGGTGCTGGGTACCACCTTTGTTATGCTGAACGTGGAGTCTGTGGATGAGGCCAGCCTGGACGAGGACGAGTTGAGCATGATCCCCGCCGAGCTGAGTGGCTTGAACCCCTCGCACGCCCTACTGATCTTGCTGAATGACCAGTTCATGTTCTACTTTCTGCTCATCCCGATGATGCTGCCGGTCTACATCGCGGCCTACAGCATCATCGGCGAGAAGGAGACCAAGAGCCTGGAGCCGCTGCTGGCCACACCGGTTTCCACCTCGGAGCTCCTGGTAGCCAAGAGCCTGGCCGCGACTATCCCGGCCGTGGTGCTGACCTGGTTGAGTTTTATCGTCCTTATCATTGGGGGTTATTTGATTATGCCAGAGCCAGTATTCCTGGCTATGATCCGACCGGTCTGGATAGTCAGCATGGTCCTGCTGAGCCCACTGCTGGCCTTGCTCTCTGTCTTCAGCGGCGTTATCATCTCCTCGCGTATGAACGATCCACGCGCCGCGCAGCAGGTGACTGGCATCTTTGTCGTACCCATCATCGCTCTCAGTCTGGTAGTGCTGGCGGGCAAGATCTTTTTGAGCGTGTGGATGGTTTTCCTGGCGGCGACCATCGCCCTGGCGGTGGACTGTGTGGTGCTCTATTTCGCCGTCAAGCTTTTCCAGCGGGAGACCATCCTGACGCGCTGGACGTAGCTTATGCCACTTAGAACCAATACCATCCTTGTTCAACACGGTGAAATCTATCTTAAGGGGAAAAACCGCCCCGTTTTCTTAAGATGCTTACACCACAACCTAAAGGGTAAACTCCGGAGCCTGGGCGTGACATGGCGGGTGAACAGGCCCTATGGCTACTTCTTCGTCAAAGTGCCTCCCCAAGACGACGCAGGTTTGGAACGTGTTCTCGCTGCGTTGAGCGAAGTGGCTGGTGTTGCCTGGTATACCCCGGCCCATCGGATTCCTGCCCACGCGGTTCGCGTCACCTCGCCTTCACCAGACTACGAATTGATAGAGAATCGGGTAATTGAGCTGGCCAGTGACACGTATGCCCCTGGCGCAGCCTTCCGCGTGAGCGCCAATCGAGCCGAGAAGCGTTTCCCCCTCAACTCAAGTGAATTGGAACAGCGGCTGGGTGCGGCAATCATCGAAAACACCCAATGGAACACGGTGAACCTGAAAGAACCGGACCGGGTTTTTTATGTCAATGTAAAACCTGAGGGCATCTTTCTGTATGTCACCAGAAGACGAGGGATGGGTGGGCTGCCTGTAGGCGTCACCGGACGGGTGTTGACACTGCTTTCGGGCGGCATCGACTCGCCGGTAGCAGCGTATCTAATCGCCAGACGTGGTTGCTCCGTGGATTTTATTCATTTCACAGCCGACCAGCCACAACAGAACCAGGCAGAGGGCAATAAGGTGAGCCAGATTGTCCGGGAACTGAGCAGAATCACTATGCGCTCGCGATTGTACCTCG
>JAUVPY010000447.1 GCA_030598425.1 Anaerolineae bacterium | reverse complement strand
TCGTCCCCGTGATGGTTGGCCAGGGCGATTTCGTACTGGCTGAGTTTCGGCAAGAGCCGGCGCCGCCGGGTCAGCTTGTCTGGCTGGGCCGGGTGGCGCGCAACAGCAGCCAGCCTTTGCCAGGAAATGGTGTCTCTTCGGCCATAGCTGTGCGGGTCGAGGGCCGGCGCGGACAGGTGGTGTCCCTGCGGGCGTCGGGCGGTTGGGAGACATTCTGCGACACGGGAACCAAGCCAGAGTACGGCGACTACGCCTGCGAATTCGGTGGTCTATGGCCCGGCGTCTACACGGTATCCCCGGTGGACATTCCCGCTGAAGTCCAGCTTTATATGGATGGCGTTGGCTTCGCCGAGGTAGTCTTTGAGCCCGTCTTGGCGGAGGCCAGCCCGACCCTCTCTCCTACCCGCCTCATCGGCGCTGGCGCATCGCCGGTTAGCACGCCGACCACTGGCGGTAGGACAACCTTGACCCCATCCCGCACGCGGACTCCGACGCGCGTCGCCCGGGTTGCCACCGCAACGCCCACTCGCCCGCGCCCGGTGGCTACCAGCACCACCACGCCCACCCTCACCCCGACGCCCGCGCCGCCACTTGGCTGGGTGGGACGTGTGGCAAAGGATGAACCTGGTATCGGCATCGGTACTATCGTAGTGCGCGTCTTGGGGCTCAAGGATCAGCCGGTGATTCTTCGTTCGGGGCCGTGGTCGGCGCAAGGCCTAACGGGCAGCAAGCCTGAGTATGGGGAACACGCCGTCGAGTTTGGCGGCCTCAACCGCGGCGACTTCAGCGTGGAGTTGGAGGGCCTGGGCGCTGTGCTGCCAATACATCTACAGCCAGGCGGGTTCTTGCTGGTCGAGTTTCGCTATGACGTCTTGCCCACGCCAACGTCTACGCCCCGGCCTGGCGTGTGGGTAGGGGCCGTCACGAGCAACACCAGCGGCGACGCCTGGTCCGGCGCCTGGTCGACGATAATTGTGAAGATCCCAGGTGCGGACGGCCTGCCTATCACCTTGGACAGCAGTGGAGGCTATATTACGACCTGCATCACAGGCACCAAGCCTGAGTATGGCCCTGGCGCTTGCGAAGTGGGTGGCCTTTGGCCGGCGACGTATCGCGTCATCCCCAAAGGATTAGGCCCCAGCGTCGACGTGTGGCTAGACGGCGCGGGCAGCGCGACAGTGGAGTTCTGGATACAGTAGGGGCAGGCTTACAACCTGCCCCTACTGTCCTGTGCGCCCTTACGTCTATTCTTCTACGTCGAGGTTAACGGTTTCGCGTAATTGGGCGCGTAGTTCAGCGATTTGATCGGTGATGTTACCGATCTTTTCGAACAACTCTTGATTGGCCTTGACTCCCTCGGTGATGAGGAAGGCTGCGCTCTCGGAACGACTCTTCGTGATGTCGGCTTCGACCAGCATATTCAGGTGCTTGAGCGCGTCGTCGTTTACGCGGACCATCACCACGTTGGCCCGATCTTGCATGGCCCCGGCCAGTGTCTTGCCCAGTGACTCGACCCGCTCGAGCGCGTCCTTCAAGGCAGTCGCCGCTGCTTTTGGTTCTTCGGGGGTGGTCTCATCCCCTGTCGATTCCTCTTCGGGGACCTCTGTCGCTTCACCTTCGATGATAGTTTCTTCGCTCATTTCTTGACCTCCTAATTTTGTTGAGCAATTTGCTGAAAACAATGGTTCTGTAATTATATTACGTGTAATATTGTAATAAAGTTTCACCATTTTGTCAATACGTTTTGCTGACATCCTGGTGATGGCTTCCCGACCCGAACCATGGGGATTGCGGATGCTCCTCCTTTGGGGTAAAATTCCTCGACTGGGAGCTGGAGGGCTGGGAATGCATTTCACCTGTCTCGCTATCCAACTAATCGTCCTGGCGGCAGTTGTGCTGCATTTGATCGCGCCTCTACTGCCGGAGGAGATGGCGTGGAGCGTCTGGCCCTATACTGCCGTTCCTACGCCGCTGGCCTGGTTGGGTGGTTTGGCCGTTGCCTCCCTGGTCCTGCCCTCGGTCAATGACGCAGTGGGGCGAGGGTTTCATCGCTTAGGAGCACTCCTGTCCCGCGTGGTTGGGCTCAGACCTGCGGCTGACAACAAGCGGCTTTGGTTTGCGGTGATCGCTATTGGGATGGCCGTCCCCTTTTGGTTATTTCGCATTCGGCATCAACTATGGGGCGATGCTCATTTCATCATCAAGGCTCTATCCTACGCCGGCCCCGATCGCCCCGTTTGGACGATCTACAATTGGCAGTCGCCACTTAGCATTTTCACACACGCCCAACTCTGGCTTCTATTGAACCCGGACCCTGGTGTGGGCGTGGACACCCTGTACGCAATTACCAGCATTCTGTCAGGGGTCGGCTTTGTTTACGTTTTGTTCCTCTTGGCGGACTCGCTGGGCCGAAACTGGGCAGAGAAGGTGACCATCGTTGGGTTGGTGATCACCACGGGCTCGATGCAACTCTTCTTTGGCTACGTGGAAAACTACAGCATTATCTCGCTTGGGCTTCTCCTCACACTTTACTTGGGGGTACGCTGTCTTCAAGGAGAGACGAGCCTGATCTGGCCATCCCTGGTATTAGCGGTCACGAACGCCTTTCATCCCTCGACGATTGTCCTGTGGCCAGCGATGGGCTACGTTGGGTGGCGGGAGGCTGGTCGGCGACCGTCGGCGGGTGGCAAAGCATCTGAGTGGGCGAAGCTGGTCTTGCCTCCTACCCTGGTCTTCGCCGGATTGGTGGCGCTGATGACGGCTGGCGGTCACGGCCCAGGTGCGATGTTAGTTGACGACCGACCTGGCGGTGCCGACGGCATCCCATTTGTGCCTCTTTTACGGGTGACGACCGAGTGGCAACACTATACGATGTTTTCTTTGGGCCACCTGCTGGACTGGGCCAACGAGCACTTCCTCATCTCTCCTTTTGGACTGCCTCTTCTGCTTTTGGCCCTCGTCACCGGCATCATCAGCCGACGGAAGTCGGGGGAGGCTTCTCGAGACGATGGCCAATCACCAGGCGATTTCCAGCCGGCGCCAAGTGATTCAGGAGTTACCCTTTTCCTGATCATCGCCAGCTTGTCGTACCTGCTATTGACCTTCGTCTGGAACCCCGACTACGGGGGGCGTAGAGACTGGGATCTGTTTGCCCCCTCTGCTTTCGTGTATACGCTTCTAGCGGCCTACCTGCTGGCGCGCCAATTGGGAGATCGTCC
>JAUVPY010000271.1 GCA_030598425.1 Anaerolineae bacterium | reverse complement strand
TATCTATCTGGATGTTGGCGCTGGTGGCACTGGCGGTGGTCAGCATCCCTCTGGCGGGCGCTTGGTTCATCTTCGTCCGCGAGGCCAACCAGCAGCCCCGACCTAATAACACATCCTGATACCCTGAGCGGAGCAGAGTCGTTATCAGACGGCGCTCGCCTGTGACGCAGGCGCCGTCTTGCTCTTGCCCTCAAGAGCGCTCTCAGCTACAATTACTCTGGATTACTCTTTACGATGCTCTTCGTGTGTCAGCCGCAGTCGTTGACCGCTACACTTTTCTGGGGATTCTGAATATCCGATGAACGACACAGAGTTAAATGATATGTATTTGGAGGAAGCAGACCTTCCCCCAGACCACCGCTCGGGCTTTGTGGCGGTGGTCGGACGGCCAAACGTGGGCAAGAGCACGTTAATGAACGCCTACCTGGGCCAGAAGATCGCAATTGTCAGTGAAAAGCCGCAGACAACGCGCAATCGGCTGCTAGGCATCCTCACCCTAGAAGACGCGCAGATCATCTTCGTGGATACGCCGGGCATTCACGCCCCATTGCATAAGTTGGGCGAGTATATGGTAGAGACGGCGGTGCGATCTATCCCTGATGCCGATGTTGTGCTCTTCATTGTAGACGCCAGCGCACCCCCGCGGGGAGACGATGCGCTGGTCGCCGACGCCATCCGCGAGCAGGTGGCTGAGCTGCCAGTGGTTACGGCCCTGAACAAGGTCGATCTCTTACCTTCGCCGGAGAGGCTCAATACTGAAGCTTACCTGGATATGTTTCAACCGACTGCGTGGTTGCCGATATCGGCCGTCCGAGGTGATAACCGGGATGAATTGCTCGAGTTGATCATTGCACAGTTGCCGCACGGCCCGCGCTACTACCCCGAAGACCAGATCACCGATCAACAGACCCGCTTCATCGCGGCTGAACTGATTCGGGAAGCCGCGTTGGGTCGCCTCCGCCACGAGGTTCCTTACGCGTTGGCCGTAGTCGTGGATGAATTCAAACCCCGCAGCGAGGATATGACGTACGTCGGTGCCACCATCTATGTGGAGCGAGATTCGCAAAAGGGCATCGTCATCGGCCAAGGAGGCAAAACGCTCAAGGACATCGGCAAGGCGGCCCGGACCGAGATTGAGAAGCTGGCGGACACGCGCGTTTTCCTTGAGCTGTGGGTTAAAGTCCGGCCCAAGTGGCGTAAGAAGGAGGACGATTTGCAGCGCCTGGGTTACGCTAACCCCAGGCGGTGATTTTGTGGCGCTTTAGGCAGCCGCGTCAAAGTCCGGCTTGACATTTAAATATTTTATGTTATGCTAAGAGGAGAGGTACAACTGGCGCTAGGTAGTGTTGACATTTGAACAGGTACCAGAGAGACATCGTCAGGCTCTTCGCTGGAGTCTCTGAGGACAAATGATGACGTGTCAACACGGCCTAATAGGAGGCGATGCGTCATGTACGATGACCAGGACCGTCCACCGTGGCTGCGAGACTTGCGAACAGCCAGGCCCGAAGCAGAGCCTGAGCTTGAGACGGCCGCCCCCGTCGTGGTTGAGCCCATCGCTGAGCCTGGCACGGTTGAAGTTCCGGCCGAGGCTGAAGTAGGAGTCCGAAGCGCAATTTCTCGCCAGCAATTATTGCTACTAGCCATTTTGTTGTGGGGTAACGTAACCATATTGGGCTGCCTGTGTCTGTTGGCGACAGGGACTGTGGTGCCTTAGCCACACGCAGGAGGCGAATTGGCTGTCAGGCAGAAGGGAGCGTCCGCCGCTCCTTATCATTGATCGTGCCTGCGAACGGAAAAAGACGTGCCCGGCACCGCTCTACAAGGTGCCGGGCACTTGCATTCAGGGTGCCACACCCTTCATGAAGATGCCGGTAGGGCCGACCCAGACGGCCTGACCGGCGACCACGTCAACCACCAATCCTCCCCGCGCCACCGGGTTCTCCAGCCGAGTCTCACTCTTGACATCAAAATCCTCTTCCGAAATCTGATACAGATGGGTGCCTTCTGCCACCAGCAGGTGCCCTTCGGATGAGAGAGCCAATGCCGTTGCCTGCTTCAATGGGGTGTCAGAACTCCCCGCGACCAGGGCCAGTGACGTTAAATCGTCGGCCCTGAGCACAGCAATCCCCCGATACCTGGGCGACAGCGCGCTGAGCACGTACAACCGGCGACGCGCCGCATCGAAGGCCATGTCGATGAGAGGCCCGCCTACGAGCTTTGCCTCGGCGACTGGCCGAAGCGTATCAGCGTCTAAAGCCAGGACCCGTCGCGCACCAGGAAGCATCACGTACAGCCGGCGGTCGGCTGAATCCAGCAGTATCCGATCTGGGAGAGCGCTCAGCGAACGGGTTACCAGACGCGCCGACAGGTCGCCCCCGTAGCGAACTATGACGCCCTCTTCGGCATCGGCCACCAGGAGACCCCCTGTCTGCGGATCGAATACCAGCCCACGGGGACGCCCCAGGTCGCTGGCACGCGTAATTGCTCTCCCGCCAACCGCATCGATCAGAACCACCTCATTTGTACTCAACACACCATATACCATACCGGCCCTCGGGCCAGGTGAAAGGCTAATCAGGTCGGCGCCCAAAGGGATATAGTTGTCAACTTCCAACTCCTTGATATCGAAGACTGCCAATCCCCCACCCCTTAATCCGACGTAAGCGCGCCCCCACCCCTCGTCCAGAGCCAGGACGTGGGGCTCCCCCTCATCAAAGGCTACCGTCCAATTGGCCGGGCTGCCCTCTTTGAGGAGGCCCTCTTCCCTGCTGAGGAAGTGGGTGGGTATGATAGCGCCATCTCCTTCAGTACCCTTCACGTTCGCTGCGTCCGACGGGATATTGGTTCCCTCTGTGGGGTGATAAGGGGGTGGAGAATCAGGGGGAACTCGCATATACCACACACCCCTATTCTGGTTAGCACCTACCACCGGCAAATAATTCCGTTCTACGTGTGCTACCACCTGCACTGGCGCCCCCCGAGTGAGGACAGCCGTCACTCCCAACGCCGCTCCAGCGAGCTGGCTGGTATATGCACCCAGCGGCACGTCATCGGCGACCCGAGCGCGAAAGGTGACTTCAATTCCGTGTGGCACAGGTGCCCCCCTGGGCTTGTTCAGGGCTGCCACCGAGTTGAATTGGTGGTGAGCGGTATAGGTGAAATGCAGCGGGTCCAGGTTCACGGTATGGTCTATCCAATCCAGCCACTCCCAACCGCTCCACGGGTCGCCCAACTCAAACGGGGTAACCGCAATAACTTCGGGCCACTTGCTCCAATAATCCTTGAAGGCCGACGAGATGTAGCTGGCCCGGTTCGCCTCATCGATGGGCGGGAAGCCCTCAAACGCGTACAGATCGTCCCCAAGCCCGTGACCGGTTTCCTTAACCACAAACTTAAAATCGCTTCGCCCCCCATACTCGGCGATGGTGTCGCGCTCTTGGATATAACAGTCGATGACTGTGTTGCCATAGCGGGCAGTCTTCTGATGGATGTTATACCAGGGGGGATGATTATACGGATAGCAGTGGCTGGCCCAGGCGTCAAAGGCCGTCACGAAACCGGGGACTGTCATCAACTGGCGGATGAAGGCAGTGTTGCTCGGCGTCACGGGACCATTCAGAACTCGGATGCGATGGTCGTTCAATCCCCGAATGGCGGTCGAGACAGCGACAAAGAAGCGCCCGTATTCGTGCGCGTTGGGCTTAGCGCTCCACTCTACCCAAAGGTCAGGCTCGTTCCAGATTGTGACGTACAGGGGATGCGTGTCCCGCCGAGGTAGGCCGGCCACGTACCGAGCGAAGGCGGTCGCGATCTCGGCGTAGTCGCCCCCAGGGCCGGGGTCTGGTTTCTCCCAGAAACCAGCCGGGTTCCAGACCCCTTGCAGCCGCAGGATGGGCACCAGGTTGCGGTCGTAGGCAGCGTTGACGAAGTATACGGCACAGGGGTCAGGACCGCTGGTAGCCGGTGTGATGCGATAGAAGAGCTGAGTGACATAGCCGCCGCTGCCGACCAACTCTAGCGCCTGGTCCAGTTGAAAATCAACGAATTCGGGCAGACACAAGTCCTGCACAAATGTGTGCGCGCCGTAGGGATTGTGAGCGGTGTGTCCCGCTGCCGGCAACTGGAACGGCCCCCAGGTGAGAGTCGTGCCAGAGGAGATGGGGTCGGTTTGAGTGATGGGCCAGCCGCCGACCGTGACCTGCGTCGAATCCGGCACATAGCTGAAGCCAGCGGGCAGCGTGTGGGTAATCACCCCGTCGGACGCGATGGTGTCTGTCCAATTCAGAAGGCGAACGTAATACGTCACTTCGCCGCCGGGCACCACCAATCCGCCGCTTCCCTCCACCGAGATGTCCGGCGGCCCCTGCGCCGCCGCCGGAGACGCATCCCAGCAGAGCCACCCTAGTAGAGCCCAACAGATCGCAAACAGCCCAACGCGCCAGATATATCCAACGCCCTTGGGTGCGCCTCTCTTGGGCCGTAGACTTCCGCCCATAGGTCCCCTTCGGGGAAAGTTTGCGAAACTTCGGAAGTCTGCCTTGGAATCCTGGACACACCCGCCACCTGACGATTTCTTGCCTGGGTTTGATCGATGTGCTATAATGGTATCCACCTCAGGCAATTCTGAGAATTGCGCAACAACAAGGAGTAAACAAAATGCCTATTCGCTTGGGACCCTTTGAGTTGATCATTGTGCTGGTGATCGTCGTCATCATCTTCGGCGTGGGACGTCTGCCGGAGATCGGTGGGGCTGTGGGCAAGGCCATCAGCGAGTTCCGCGATGCTGCGGATTCCCCCGGAGAGAAAGAGACGACGAGCGAGGCCGCAGAGGCCACAGAGGAAGAGACCACCAGCGCTTGATCATTGCGTTCTGC
>JAUVPY010000319.1 GCA_030598425.1 Anaerolineae bacterium | reverse complement strand
GGCCCAGTTCGTCGGTGATGCCTTCCAGCCATTCGACGCGCTGGGCCGTGATAGAAGGTAGCGACAGTTGAACGCCGGGGGCAGTGGCCAGCTCGGCCATCATATGATACAAATCGCGCTCGATAGGTATGAGCGCGTCCCGTCCACGCTGGCTCAGAGGCCCGGCACGGCACACGCCTAGCAGGGCCTGGGCCTCGTCCACCTGACCGTAGGCCTCGGGGCGCAGATCGTACTTGGGGACACGCTCTTTACCCAACAGCCCGGTGTAACCTTCGTCCCCGGTGCGGGTGTACATCTTGGGGGTGCGGGGGGAGTCGTTAGCCGTCATAGGTTCTGGCAGGGACCAATGCATCGGCCTGACCGTCGGCGTGATAGCTGCTGCGCACCAGCGGCCCGCTCTCGACCCATTGGAAGCCCATGGCCATACCCTCATCGTGCAGGCGAGCAAATTCGTCGGGGTGCCAGTAGCGCATGATGGGCAGGTGGTTTCGAGTGGGGCGCAGATATTGGCCGACGGTGAGGATGTGCACGTTGTGAGTGCGCAAGTCGCGCATCACCTGGATTACCTCATCCCACGTCTCACCCAGGCCGACCATAACGCCTGATTTGGTGACGGCGGCCGGGTCGACTTCCTTGGCCATACTCAGCACGTCCAGCGAGCGCTCGTAGATGGCCTGCGGCCGGACCGTCCGATACAGCCGGGGCACAGTTTCGATGTTGTGATTGAGAATATCGGGCTGGGCGCCCATCACTATCTTCAGCGCATCCCGGTCGCCTTTGAAGTCCGGGATGAGCACTTCGACGCTGCAGCCAGGCACGCGCTGGTGGATCAGCTCGATGCTACGCGCGAAGATGAGAGCGCCGCCATCGGGCAGTTCGTCGCGATTGACGGAGGTCAGCACAGCGTGCTTCAAGCCCATCCTGGCCACCGCGTCGGCCACCCGCTCCGGCTCCCCCTCGTCGAGCCAGGTGTGGCGACCGGTTTTGATGTGACAGAAGCCGCAACTGCGGGTGCAGATGTCGCCCAACAGCAAGAAGGTGGCGGTGCCACGCCCCCAGCAGTGGCCAAGGTTGGGACACATGGCCTCTTCGCAGACGGTATGCAGATTTTTGGCCTGCATCAGCTTCTTAAGTCGCTGATAGTTTTCGCCGCTGGGCATTTTGACCCGCAACCAGTCGGGTTTGCGCTCCCGGGTTTCGCCCACGGTGATTTCATCTACAGAAATTATGGCACTCATAACAACTCGCCCTATTCTATAAGCTCGTAGAGGGCGCGATTGGAAATCGCGACTACGAATTGGCCTGACGCGATTGGAAATCGCGACTACAAGGTGGCCTGCTGAGACTCCAGGTCGCCGTTGAAGAAGACGAACACGCACTGATTCCACAGGACCGTTAAAACGGCGTCGTGCACGTCGTCGAAGTCAACGCTATGGGCCACCAGCTTGCCGTGAAGCGGTATCGGATCGTCGTCCTCTTCGGGGGGGACAATAAACGCCAGCCATTCGTCCGGGAAATGCTGGGCGATGGTATCGATGAGGGGCAGGATCTCTACTTCGGACATATCGTTATAAGGACATCCGCAGTCACAATCTTTGTCGCACTGACCGGGCGTGCGGCAGCCGTGTCGCTTTTCAAATCGCCCGACTACCCAATCTTCCGGTAAACTATCCGACCTGGCATCTTCCACCGCGATATCGCCCCCGGTGGGGGTATCGCCCCCTGCCGGGGTAAAGTCAAACCAAATAACAGCACTCATACCAACCTACCTTGCTCGAACCCACAGCCTATGTACGCATAGGCCGCTATCTATTGTTTGGCCCGCCCCTGGCGAGCTAAAGGATTCTACTTCAAATCACCCCCCGGTGCAAATGCTCCCGCTTGGACAGAAGAATGACAACGATGGCCATGACCCCATGGTCCTTTGCCTGCCCTCATTGGGGAGCCGGGGGTAGAGGCTGATACGTTTGTTCGGGGTCGCGGGAGGAGGTGAGGGGGCACTGCAAATCTACGCTTTACTATACCATCACACGCTGGCGACGCCACATTGTTTCAAATACACATATCAATGACCTGTTTTGTCGTATTTTTGTCGCACTTAAGTGCTATACTGATACTGTTGGCGAATCTTATGACGACAGTAACAACAGCCAAGTCTTGAGGGTTATTAGACTAACCGGACCATATTTGCCATATAACCAACTTGGCAGTATAATAACATCCACTCTCAAACAACTTAATGAAATGAAAGGAGACTATCCAATGTCAGAAGAAAACAAGGCCATCTTCCGCCGTCTTGTTGAAGACGGGTTCAACAAAGGGAATCTGGACGTCTTTGACGAACTGGTCGCTCCAGACTTTGTGAACCACAGCGCACCTCCCGGAGTTCCCCCAACCCGCGAGGGTTGGAAACAGCTCGCCGCGATGTTCCGAGCCGCCTTCCCCGATATGCATCTCCATATCAAGGACGAGATCGCCGAAGGGGATCAGATCACGATCCGATTCACGGCCCACGGCACGCACCGAGGTGAGCTGATGGGCATTCCGGCCACTGGCAAGGAAGTGGCCGTCGGCGGCATTAGTATCGCGCGCATTGCTGGCGGCAAAATTACTGAGAGGTGGGAGGAATTCGACATGATGGGCATGATGGTGCAGCTCGGCGTGGTCCCAGCGCCGGGTGGATGACCCCAATTTAGTTTACATAGGATTCGCCAACAGTATCAGTGCTATACTTTAGCGAAGTCAATCGCGGTGTGACTTGGCCTGAACCGGATCTGGTGCAAGTTGTGCCATACCGCCTACTCATAGTTGTAGAATATTATGTCGAAGGTAACCAGTGTTTGAACAGACAGCGCGTGTGACCCAATAGGCTTTACCGAAAGGCGAAACGCCAACGGTCAAAGAATAACTAATCCAGGAGGTACAAGCAAAATGATGTATCGAAGAGTATTTCTAGTAGCAGTACTGGCGCTGATTGTGAGCGCCTTGCCGCTCAGCGCTATGGCGGCACCCCCTCAACAGGACGGCGGCGAAGACTATGTTGTTCAGTCCGGCGATACGCTCGCGGAGCTGGCTGACAGGTTTTACGGCGATGCCCAAGCCTACCCAGCCATTGTCGAGGCGACCAACCAGATGGCGGCAACTGACGACAGCTATACCGCCATCACCGACGCTGGTTCAATCGAAGTCGGCCAGAAACTATACATCCCTTCCGCGGAAGAGGCGGCAGCTATGTCGGAGAGTGGCATGAGTGGCATGTCAGATACTAGCATGGAAGCCGCTATGCCAGACGTTGCGCCCGTGCCCGAGACAGCCTATGGTCCGCCCATCGATCCTGAGAAGGGCTACTTTGTTGAGGAAATCGGCGATGGTCTCTACTGGCTGACCGAGGGTGTCTACACACTCATATTCCTCACCACTGGTGAGGGCGTGATTGTGGTAGACGCACCACCGTCAATTGGCGAGAACATACTCAATGCGATTGCGGAGGTAACTGACGAGCCGATAACGCACGTAATTTACAGCCACAGCCACGCGGATCACATCGGCGCGGCAGGGCTGTATCCGGAAGATGCTGCCTACATCGCCCAAGCGGAAACGGCGGCTCAACTGGACCGGAGTCTCAACGACCCCGACCGACTTATGCCATTTGGGGTAGCCTCCGGCGGTGCTCCAGTTGCCCCACCTACCGTCACGTTTGATGACAAATACACCCTCGAAGTAGGCGATCAGGTGTTGGAACTGGAATATCGCGGCGTCAACCATGAACCGGGCAATATCTACGTATATGCGCCCAAGCAGAAGACGCTGATGCTGGTGGACATCGTCTTCCCCGGTTGGTCGCCGTTCAAAGACCTGGCCCTGGCCGAGGAGATTCCAGGGTATATCCAGGCCCATGATGAGGCTCTGTCCTTCGACTTTGACACCTTCATTGGCGGGCACCTGGGGCGCCCCGGCACCCGCGAAGATGTTGAGACACAGAAGGAGTACATGCTGGACATACAGGCCAACGGAGCCCAGGCGATACAGACGGTGGACTTCTTCGCTATTGCTCAAGACGTTGGATTCGCCAACCCGTGGCTGTTGTTTGATACGTACTTCGATGCCCTGGCCCAAGAGTGTTCCGATCTGACAGAACCAGAATGGGTCGATCGTTTGGGCGGCGTGGACGTGTTTACGATTGATCACTGCCTGAAAATGATAGAAAGCTTGCGGCTCGACTGATACAGTATCGCACCCTGTTCACGAAAGGAGAATAACCAATGTCAGAACAAAACAAAGCGTTGTTCCGTCGAATGTTCGAGGAAGCTATGAATCAGGGAAACTTAAGCCTGATTGATGAGTTGGTTGCGGCCGATGTCGTAGAGC
>JAUVPY010000293.1 GCA_030598425.1 Anaerolineae bacterium | reverse complement strand
TCCCAGACCAGCGTGACTTTGAATGAGGAACTGCCGGACGGCACGTCGAAGGTAAAGGAATCGATCTGGCCTTGAGAGACTTGATCCTCGCGCACCTGCTGGGCAATAATCGCATCCACGGCCGCCTGGGCGTCCACGCGCCCATAGCCGGAGGAATAGTCAGGACCTGGATTGTAGTAAACAGTGCTGTCATTCAGGTCCACCGCCGTCTGTATCAACAGCGCCTTCACCGTCGATGGGAGTGGATCACTCCCATAGCTTGTCCGATATTGCTCGATGATCAGTCCGCTGATGCCCGAAACTGCCGGCGCAGCCATCGAGGTGCCGCAGAATTCTGGACTGCCATACGTGTTGCCCGGGAGCGTGGAACGGATGTAGCCCTCACCGCCAGCCTCACAGCCGGGCGCGACGACGTCAGGCTTGATACGTCCATCGGCCATCGGCCCCCAACTACTGAAGGTGGTCATGGTGTCATCGTCAGAGTTGGTGGCGCCAACGGCGATGACGTTTTTGGCCGTGGCTGGTGGCGCCACGTTCGCATAGTTGATGTAAGGCGGCGTGCTGCTCATGCCGCAGTCACCGTCGTCGCGCTCGTTGGCGGCTGCGAAGACGACATTGATGCGTTTGCCATACAGGCCGGTGATAATGCTGTCATAGTCAGGGGCGTCGCCGTCGTAGTCACCATACAGAAAGCAATTGCCAAACACACTAGACACAATGTAGCCCCACGAGTTCTGCGATAGCTCAATCCCATAAGTGTTGATAGCACCATTGTGATCGGTAAGGTTGTCGTCCCAGTAGTAGGAAATGATGTCCGCGCCAGGTGCCATCCCCTTCCACTGCAAAGGCGTCCCTCCCTGACTGACGCTGTTGCTGCCGTCGCCAGCCATGGTACCTGCCACGTGTGTCCCATGGCCGCCCACCAACGCGCTGTCCACGACGGTCAAACGACCGCTGAAATCAACGTGGTTGTCTACTACGCCACCATCCCAGATACCAAGATCTACGCCACTGCCGTCTAGATTGTAGGACGCACTATGTAAGGCATCGACATTAGTACGAGCCCGCGAGCCATCGTTGTCGGTCGTCTTAGGCGGGGCAGCGTCTGCGATCCATTGCACGCCATCTTCGCTGGCAAGAGCATCAATGGCCCCTGGATCGATGCGCACCGTGTAGCGATGGAACTCAGGGGCTTTGGCTTCAATCACCCCGTTATACCTGGCGACGATTTGTGCCACCTCGGCGTTTGTGACATCAGCGAAAAAGCGTAGGTCCAGGCTGACTGTCCCGTCGTCGTGGGTAACACGCGGCTCCCTCCCTGCTCGCAAGGAAAAGGCTATCCGATCTTCAGGCTGAATGGCCCCAATCCAGCGAGCGCCAGCCAATGCCTCGCTTTGCAGATTTGACCCGGCCGGCATCGAAGCAAACCAGGTGTTCGTGGGAACATAGGCGAGTAGATCCACGCCAGCATTCTCTAAACTGGCTCGCTCGGCGTCAGAGGGGATCTGCCAAAACTGCACCAGAACATGAATGCGTTCACCAGGCACGGCAGATTGTTGTTGCATCTGCACGGCCTGATCAATGCCAGGTGCAGGCACGAATTCCCTTGACTTCAAGCGAACTGTCAGGTCCTGGTCTTGAGCCAGGGTTGGATGGGCCGACGGGGTTAGAGTGAACACCATCGCCAGACCTATTAGCAGGCTAGTGGCGGTCTGCCAAGCCAGTCTGTTAGTGCTACTCCGGCGCTGTCTCTTGTTGTTCATTTAGCAACTCCTTTCTAACGATCATTAGGACTTAGTGGTGCCCCTCTTGGGTGTTGTTGCGTGAGTGGGTCTACTAATTTCACCACAAAGTCACGAAGCCACGCGGAACTGATCGTCCTACGGAAAGTCTTCTTGAGAGTTCTTAGTGTCTTAGCGTCTTTGTGGTGGGATTTTTCGCTAACAACACCCAACAGGGGGACTACCTAGGACTTGATTGGGCTGAAACTCACTTACCCTCACTTAATTATGGATGGTCTTGGGCGGCGCGGCTTCGACAATCCACTGAACACTATCTTCGTTGGCTAGCGACGAGATAGCCTGCCGATTGACACGCACCGTAAAACGATGGAATTCGGGAGCTTCGGCCTCAATCACCGCGTCATACCCAGCCAGAAGTTGCTTCGCGTCAGCGGTCGTGGTGTCGGCAAAAAAGCGCACCTCCAAACTGATTACTCTCCCATCGGCATCATCCGACCGTAAGTCCAAGTTAGTGCCCATCCGATCTTCAGGCTGAATCGCCCCAATCCAGCGGGTGTTAGCCAGCGCTTCGCTTTGTAGGCTTAGGCCAGATGGCAATGAAACGAACCAGGTATTTGTCGGAACGTAAGCCAATAATTTGACCCCGGCGATTTCCAAGTTAGCTCGATCCATGTCAGACGGGATCTGCCAGAACTGAACTAGAGCATGAACTCGCTCTTCAGAGGGGGCGCTCCGTAGCAGCCTTTCCACATCTGGCCCCACCCCAGGATCAGGCACAAACTCCCTCGATTTTAAGCGTACTGTGTAGTCTTGGCTATTAGAGTCCGCTGCGATCTTTGATGATGTATTAGCCGTCATTGGTAGAGGGGTTGGCCTCTCCGTCGGGGAAACTGCCGGGGCGACTGCGGCTGTTACTTGCATCGTGGGCATGGACGGAGCTACTGGTGCTGAAATGCAGCCAGCAATCATTGGTAAGAGCATAACCACTAAGGGGAACAGGTCCGACGGTTCCCTCTCTCGTCCCATCACTCAAGCCCTTGTGAAACCGACAATTACAAGCACGACTAACACAACTATCTGAACGGTCTTCATAATCTTCCTCGTCATTATATACCCTATGTAGTAATTCCACCAAATTTATCTCATTAGAGAAAAGAGACGGGAACCCGCCTCGCGCGGATCACGATTGGCAGTGTATCAATGTGCAGATCTTCGCCGCCGAGCAGCGAATTCTGGCGCCTCCTTAATGGTCGTCCTCAGTATACCGAAGGACTGCCAAAGCGCGCGCATTCCGGTCCGTTTGAGCTCAGCCGATTCGTCGCCTACGGTGGGGAATCCTCTCTCGTCGGGCGTCAGTTGCTCCCAGTTGCGGAATAGACGGCCCCAACCGCTATTCAGCACCGCTCGCATCTTGTTTTCCCCAAAGAAGGGATACCAAAAGCTGTCGTGATAGAGCACCGAGGCGATGTAAGACCACGGCGCCAGCACCGTTTTAAGCGACCATTCCATCGGCTTCTTGAGGGGTCCCCAGTAGATCTTGTGCTGCATCCTCGACGCAAACGTCATTTTCTGGTAGGGACCGACGAAGCCCCAGTTGGCTTCGGCGGCCGCCTGGTCTCCGACGATCTCGATGTCACGCGGGTCGCCGCAGCCCAGCCCCAGCTCGTGCGCCAGGCGAATGTACTTGATCTCCATCGGGTCGAAACCCATCATCTTGGCGGCTGTAGCGTCGATAGCCACCTGGTCCGCGCTAGCCAGAATCACGTTCTTAACGTGGGGCGTCATGCAACGTGGCCCAGGCCCATCGCCGGCAAAGGTGCCGTCCATCACGGCGAACACGCCTCGGTGGATTTTCTTTTGGATCATCAGGAGGTCCACCAGAGTTTCGTGGATGACCGGGTGCGTCCAGTGCCGGCGCTCGTTCAGCAGGCCGCCAAAAGCGTTTTTCATTGCGCCGGTCGTAGTGGTGAAAACGTGGGTCTTCACGGTGGGCAGATGAATGATGTTCTCGCCGATAAAGCGCTTGGGGATATAGAAGCCATCCGGATAAACATCGTTGAGGCATAAGAAGTCATCGGCCAAGTCACCGACGGCGTCGCGAATGTGAATCCATTCCTCGCCCTCGTAGAGGTGGATGTTCCGCAGGCCGTGCGCCTCGACCACGTTGAGCTGCTTGTTCTCGCGTTCCCCCAGGTAGGCATCAATGACCACCGTGCGATTGTGACAGGCGTGGATCAAATCAGGATCGTAGCCATCTCCCTCCATGGCCCGAACCACCCCCTCAAGCTGCCAGGGTGTGGTCGAACTTCCGGGGAAGAAGAAATGCCACGAGATATTAATCTTCAAAGCTGTGTCGGCGTCCTTGGCAACGACCCCTTGATAGCCAGCCAGGTTCATCAGCCGATGATAGTCCGCCAAAACTGTCTGCGGCGAGGTCTGCAAGACAGCGACTTTGCTATTACTCATCTTGTCTCCTTGTTCAGGGGGTTAGGAGTCGGGGCCAACTATAGCCCAGGGTGAGGGATTGGTCAAGCCTAAGCGGGGCGGGAATACGGCGCAGTTACCCAGATCTTTTGGGGTTTTGGAAACCCTAAAGATCTTCATCCCAGGTGAGGACAATTCCAAATGAGGCTTAGAACCAATAGTGGCAGCAGGCCGTTTCTTACTTCTCTTCCTGAGGAGGCTTCGCAGGCTTTGCTTGTTCACTCTCCTGCAACTGAGCCTGACCGGTAGGCGAGAGCACAAGTCGCCCCTGCCGATTGTTCAAGTATCCCTGCTCGATCAGGCGATCAATCTCAGTCGTCAGCTCCTGACGACCCCAGTCGAGGTGCAACCTGCCGTAGAGTGGATGATCTCGATAGGAAGCCACACG
>JAUVPY010000184.1 GCA_030598425.1 Anaerolineae bacterium | reverse complement strand
ATGCTTTCATCGGCCCAACCGCCTCGCTGATGCAGGCCATCCAGGAAGACGGGGAGCCGGAGACTTCGGGCGCGGACAATGTCCAGACGCTGCGCGTTGTGGAGGCATGTTATCTGTCAGCGGCCGAGAACCGCTCGGTGCGCTTGGATGAATGCCAGGCAATCCCCTGTCCGGATTGATAGGGAGTTTGGTATGGCGCAAAGACTTTTTGGGAAGGTCGCGATCGTTACCGGTGCCGGGCAGGGCATTGGCAAGGGGATTGCCTTGCGCCTGGCGCGGGAAGGTGCCGATGTCGTGGTAGCTGAGTACAACTCGGAGACGGCCGCCAGCACGGCTCGCGAGATCGAGGCAATAGGTCGGCGCGCCCTGGCCTATCCAGTCGATATATCGGGCGTGGGGGGGGTGCGCACCATGGTGGACGATGTGGTGGCTGAATTCGGCCACGTTGACATCCTGGTAAACAACGCCGGCCTGGTGCAGACCAAGCCAATGATGGAGTTGACCGAGAAAGATTGGGACCGCGTGATGGACGTCAACCAACGTGGCCTCTTCTTTTGTCTTCAAGCGGTGGCTGCCCAGATGATACGGCAACTGCCCGAAGAGTTGAAAACGGACCAGGCGCCGGCCGACGTTTCAGTATTGCGGAGGAGGAGGCAGATCAGGCAGCCCCAGGGACCGAGGATGTCGGCAGCTTCGGCAAAATCATCAATCTATCCTCAATTTCAGGCCGGCGGGGCCGTCCGCTGTCCACGCACTACGCTGCCAGCAAGGCGGCGATCATTAACATCACCCAATCGGCCGCGCTGGCTCTGGCCCCCTACCACATCAACGTCAATGCCGTATGTCCTGGCATCGTGCCCACACCTATGTGGGACCAGATCGACAAAGATCGCGGCCAGCTCTTCGGTGCCAAGCCTGGGGAGGCCATGACAGCCTTTATTCAAACCGTGCCCCTAAAACGCGCCGCTACGGCTGAAGATGTTGCCGGGGTTGTCGCCTTTTTCTGTTCGTCGGACTCGGACTACATCACCGGGCAGGCGTTGAACGTGGACGGTGGCTACGAGATGAATTGAGCGTGGCTAATATCTGTGGGACGTAGTAGCGACTCACCTGCACTGAACCGCAGTGCGGTGCACGTGTCAGTCGCCGGGGACGGCTGAAGCCATCACTACCCACAGATTCTAGCCAGACTCAGATGAACTAGGGGGGTCTCTTCGTGGAAAATGGATATGACACACAGGCCCTGAAGGCCAAAGCACGTCGCCATTTGTGGATGGCTTACCAACCGCCGGAGCCTTTCGGCCCGGATGGCGGTCCTCCGGTTTTGGTGGCAGCCGAGGGCACCTGGATGGTGGACAGCGATGGCAAGCGCTTTCTGGACGGCGTTTCCGCTCTTGAGGCGTGTATCGCCGGCCATATCCGCCCCGAACTGGCGGATGCCGCTCTCCGCCAGATGCAGCAACTCGAGTTTCTGGACGTCTTTCGCTATGCCTCTCCGCCGGCCGTGGAATTGGCGGCGCGTCTGGCCGAGATTACGCCGGGAACACTCTCGCGCGTCCACTTCACACCCGGTGGCAGCGAAGCGGTGGAAACGGCCATCAAGGTAGCCATGCAGTATCACCGTCTGGGTGGCAGGCCGGGTCGCTACAAAGTCATCACCCGCGAGGGCGCGTACCACGGCTGCACCTTTGGCGCGATGGCGGTCGACGGTGACTATTTCGGCACTCGCACTCACCTGTACGATCCACTGCCCGGATTCGGACGTATCGCTCCGGCCCCCTATCGCTATCGTTGCCCCCACTGTTCGGACCAACCTCAATGCACGTTAGCCTGTGCCGACGACCTGGAGCAGGTTATTATGGCCGAGGACCCGGAGACGGTGGCAGCGGTGATTATGGACCCCTGCGCCACGGCCAGTTCCGTCTCAATACCGCCCCCCGATTACATGCCGCGAGTGCGTGAGATTTGTGACCGTTACGGCTTGCTCTTCATTGTGGATGAGATCATCACCGGGTTTGGTCGCACGGGCAAGATGTTCGCTTCGCAGCACTGGGACCTGAAACCGGATATTATGACCCTATCCAAAGGTTTGAGCAGTGGTTACATGCCCATTGGGGCTGCCGTGGTCGATGAAGAGATCGCCCAGGTCTTTATGGAGTCGCCAGAAGGGGCTCTTTCTCACGGGCAGACCTATGGTGGTCATCCGGTGGCTTGCGCCGTGGCCCTCGCTAATATCGATCTGATTGAGCGCGAAGATTTGCCCGGTCAGGCCGCCGACAAAGGCGACTACTTGCTCCGAGGTTTGAAGGCGCTCCGTCACCACAGAACCTACGGTGATGCGCGCGGCTTGGGCCTGCTATGTGGCCTGGAATTCGTGCACGATCAAGGCAGCCGTAGACTTCCAGACGACCCGCGCGCGGCCGGTTACCATATGCGTTCCATCTGCCAAGATTTGGGCCTTATCACCCTGACGCTGCATCCGGGTAACGTGCTCTTCTTGGCGCCGCCGCTGACCATCAGTCACGCTGAGATCGACCACATGGTGGATATATTGGACCGCGCCCTCGGCAGATATGAGGAGCGCTACCTGTAGAGGAGTCATTCCGATGTTGACTTACACTGAGTTACCCCTTATCCCGACCCAGGTTATCGGCAGTCACGGCATACCCGGCTGGGTATGGGTCGTACAGGATGCCATGGCCGAGGGTAAAATGGGACCAGCCGACGTAGATGAAGCACTAAAAGATGCTGTCAGGCTGGCCATTCTCGACATAGAAGATGCCGGGGTAGACATCATCTCCGATGGGGAGATGCAGCGCGCCGATTTCACCCGGAACTTTCACCATCAGTTACGTGGCCTGGAACCTATCGAGTATCCGCGTAAGCTTGGCTATCCTGGCCCTGACCAGTTGGATGCCTTCCGCTGTGTGGCGCCGCTGACGGTGCCCAACGGCTACGGCACCGTCGAGGAGTTCAGGTATGCACGCTCGCTCACCAACAAGCCCCTCATCTCGACCATGCAGAGCCCGGTCACACAGGCCTTTCGCATCGATCCTGGTGATGTTTATCAAGACAAAGGCCAGGTAGCCTGGGCGCTGGTTCCCTTTATCAACAAGGAGCTGAAAGAGGTGGTAGCGGCTGGCTGCCAACACGTGCAATTCGACGAGCCAGCTTACTGGATAGTGCCGGGCGGCGTCGATGAGATGCTGGAAATATTCAACGCTTGTGTGGAGGGTGTGAATGCAACCATCGGCTTTCACCTCTGCTTTGGCAACTTCCGCGGACGACCGGCTACGTCGCATCGCAGTTTCGCGGCCTTTGCCCCTTACTTCAAGGACCTGAAGGCAGATGTGATCCACATTGAGTTCGCTAATCGCGCGATGTTCGAGGTCGAGTTATGGAAGGAGTACGGTGGGGACAAGATCCTGTGTGCCGGCGTCATAGACGTGAAAGGTCGCGACTTGGAACCGGTTGAAGTGGTAGCCGACCGCATTCGCACCGCGCTCAGGTATTGTGCTCCAGAGAAGCTCTGGGTAGCGCCTGACTGTGGCTTCAGCCAGACTGTGCGATGGCTGGCGGTAGAGAAAATGAAAGTGATGGTCCAGGCGGCGAAGCTGGTGCGGGAGGAAATCGGGTGATCAAGCTAGAGCACAACGCGAGGCTTGGCCGGATGCTCCGGATGGATGATCTGGCGTCATTAGGGGTGTCAACGCAAACCTTGACTGAAGACGCTATCCAGGCCGGTCGCTTGGATGAGGCTCTTGCTTTGGTGGACTACTTTCACCAAGAGATGCGCATCATGCACGATATTCTCATCACCTGGCTAACCGATATTGTGCGCTATATCGTGGCTCATAGCGGTACGTCAGAGCAGGCTGATCAGGTCTCCACTCAATTGCTGGCGACCTGGCGGGATTACGCCTTCGGGGTGGATTTGCAGGAGCGCTGCAAGGAAGCCATCCGGGCCAGCCACAAGACTGATGGCACCGTAGATCCGGCCGCTGCCGAGCCAGCGATTGACCTGCTGGACCGCAAGCCAGCGATTGACCTGCTGGACCGCATGCGGCTTGAATTCAAGGTCCCGCACGACGTCCTGGTGGCCTGGATTCAAGATCTACTGGCCCATATCGCTGAGACGTGGGGCGAGGAAGCGGTTCTGGACTCGATCCTGGAAACGCACCAAAGCATTTGGGGGGATCGTTACGAAAACTGGGACACGATGACGCCCCACGAGAAACTGGCCCTGACAGTCGAGGGTATGCGCGGAGGACACTTCAGCGGTGAACGACGGCGTGGCGATATGACCCTCATCGACGAGGGCGATCGCTTCAAGATGATCATGGAACTGTGTGGCAGTGGTGGGGTGCTGCGCAGGGGTGATCCTGAAACAGGCCGCCCGCCACACCCGATTGGCGAACACGGCGTCAATGTGGATCCTCACTTGTGGACGTGGGGTAAGATGGGCATTCATTGGTACTGCAGCCATTGCTGTATCGCCATGGAATGGCTGCCCGGTCGCAAGCGAGGTCGACCCCTGCGTCCACTCGACCACGTTATGGACCGTGATGCACCCTGTACGTGGTACGTGTATAAGGACGAAGCTGACACGCGTGCCTATCACTATCCGCGCAGCGGGCTGGATACTCCTCCTGATGCGCCCGACGAGGGCGAGGACTGGCGGACCGAATATCCCGGTGGGAGCTAGCAACGGTCAGGCGGTTTTCCTATGCCAGTACACGTCACCGACTCTAGGATCTTCCGTAATCTTTACGGCACGCCCGAGATGCGGGCAATCTTTGACGATGCGCATCTGGTTAAACGTTGGCTTCACGTTGAGGCGGCGTTAGCCAGAGCCCAGGCCGGCCTGGGCTTCATCCCTGAGGCTGCGGCCGAGGAGATCAGCCGCCAAGCTTCAGCAGAAGCCATCGACTTTGACGCCTTGCGGGAAGGTACGGATCTGGTTGGCTACCCCATATTGCCGCTGGTGCGTCAGCTTGCCGCCTTGTGTGAGGCTGATGCAGGGCGCTATGTGCACTGGGGTGCTACCACACAGGATATCATGGACACGGCGAACGTGCTCCAACTGCGCGAAGCCCTGGCGTTGCTTGAGCAGGACCTGGATGCGTTGATCCAGCTCCTTGTCGGGCAGGCCAAGCAGCATAGGAACACGGTCATGGCCGGACGCACTCACGGTCAGCACGCGCTGCCCGTTACCTTCGGTTTTAAGCTGGCGGTTTGGGTCGACGAGCTACGCCGCCACGCCGAACGGTTGGAGCAGTTGCGCCCCCGCTTGCTGCGCTGCCAGTTCGCTGGCGCTGCCGGCACGTTGGCCTCATTGGGCGAAGATGGTTGGGCTGTGCATCAAGCCCTGGCTGCCCAGTTGGCCTTGGCACCGGCACCAATCTCGTGGCATACAGCGCGTGATGGGTTTGGAGAGTTTGTCGCCGTCTGTGGATTGCTGACGGCCACCCTCGGCAAGATGGCCAACGAAGTGGCAACTCTGCAGGGGACAGAATTCGGCGAAGTTGAGGAGCCTTTCGTGCCCGGCAAGGGTAGCTCCAGCACCATGCCCCAGAAGCGCAATCCCATCCAGTGCGAAGCCGTCATTGGTATTGCCCGATTGGTCGCGCACAAGGTACCGGCCATGTTGGCTGCGATGATGCCGGAGCACGAGCGGGCCATGGGGGAGTGGCACGTTGAATGGGACTTGATCCCGCATACTTGTGTGCTCACCGGTGCGGCGCTGCGTCACAGCCTAGCCGTTTTCGACGGCCTGGTTGTGAACGTGGATGCAATGCGGCGCAACCTGGATCGAACCGAAGGCCTTATCCTGGCTGAGGCAGTTATGATGCGCTTGGCGGAGCATATCGGCCGACAGCGTGCGCACGACCTTGTTTACGAGGCTTGCTTGCTGGCCAGTCAGACGGGAGGCTCGCTCAACTCCAGCCTATTGAAGGTTCCAGAGATCGCAGCCGTGCTCTCCGAAGCGGAGATCGACGATCTGCTCGATCCTTCCAATTATGTTGGGCTGGCACCTAGATTTGTT
>JAUVPY010000212.1 GCA_030598425.1 Anaerolineae bacterium | reverse complement strand
TTCTTTGAGATGGTGAGCGATTACGCCGTTGCGGAGGCATTGCTTTCAACGGCCAGAAACTGGGTGCGCGAACGAGGCATGACGGCATTCCGCGGGCCGCTCAGCTTCTCACAGAATCACGAATGCGGTCTGCTGATCGATGGGTTTGACGGCCCGCCGGTGGTGCTGATGACTTACAACCCGCGCTATTACATCGACTTCTACGAACGTTTTGGGCTAACCAAGGCTATGGATATGTACGCCTACTTTGGCGACTTGGTGCAGTTCGCAGGAGATCAGGGGAATCTGCCAACCAAGCTGGTCCGGGTGACGGAGAAGGTGAAGAAGCGAATTGGCATCATCATCCGTTCGGCCGATATGAAAAACTACGAAGAAGAAATTGGGCGGGCCGAGCACGTCTACAATCAGGCATGGGAGAAGAATTGGGGATTCGTACCTCTGACCGACGCCGAGATCGAGAAGCTGGCCGCTGATCTCAAGCAAATCATCGATCCCGAGCTAGCCATGGTGGCTGAATTAGACGGCGAACCGGTTGGCGTGTCGATAGCGATCCCGGACGCCAATCAAGTCCTTATGCACCTAAACGGGCGGCTGTTTCCCCTCGGCTGGCTCAAAGCGCTATGGTACGCCCGCAAGGTCACCGGGACCCGCCTGCTGGTTTTGGGCGTGGTTCAGGAGCACCGAGGCCGCGGAATTGAGGCACTCTTGATAATCGAGGCATTGAAAGCGGCAGTCCTGAACGGCTACCAGTCGATTGAGATGTCGTGGATTTTGGAGAACAACGACATGATGAATCAAATTGTCCTAAACGTCGGAGAGCCATACGGGGTACACGTGTACCGAACCTACCGTATGTATCAGATGCCTATTACGGGTGAGGAGCACGAAACCTAGAAACCCATTACCTGGCTCAAATCCACCACGCCGTCTGGGATAGTGGCGATGGCGTACACCAGGGCCAGGCGGTTGCAGCGTAGTGCCTCATCCTCGGCCATAACCAGCACTTTGTCAAAGAAGGCATTGATCGGATCGGTAAGCTGCTGAAGGGCGACCACCACCCCATCCACGTTCCGGTCCGGTCCTAACCCAGCGGTTGCCTGCTGGTAGGCAGACCACAGGTGGCGGCTGGCTTCCTCGACGAAGGCGCCGGGGTCTACCCGGTAACCTCTCACCTCGTCAAGAATAGGGCGGACGATGCGTTTGCAGCGCGCGTAAGCGATGAGCAACGGCTCCCAGTCGTCTCGTTCCACCCAGCCCTGGAGATCCTGCGCCGCCTCTAAACAGAGGTACGGATTGTCACCGCGCTCGGCTAAGGCCGCTCGCACCACATCGTGGCGCAGGCCCCGTTCGCGAAGCACCCTCTCCAAGCGACGCTTAACGAAATCCAAGCTGGCTGTCATTGACTCCTGGTCGACCTTCACGCGCTCGGGCAGCAGGTGGGCGGCGGCGGCCAGTCCCCCAGCAACAGAGTAGTCGGTTTCAGTCTCGATCAACGCCGTCACTAATCCTAGCGCGTCACGGCGCAGGCCAAAGGGATCAGCGGAGCCAGTGGGCGCCAACCCTACGGCGAAAAGGCCGGTCAAGCTATCCAAACGATTGGCCAGCCCGAGGACCAACCCCGGTCGAGTGGTGGGGATTCGATCACCAGCGAAGCGGGGCAGATAATGCTCGTAGATGGCACCGGCGACGGTCTCGGGCTCGCCAGAGCGCAAGGCATACTCGCGGCCCATCACCCCTTGCAAGCTGGTCAGCTCTACGACCATCTGGGTAGCCAGGTCCGCCTTACACAGATGCGCCGCCCGACGGATTGCCTCCATCTCTTGCGTCGAAAGTCCCAGTTCCTCGCCAATGGCGGGGGCCAGTTGTTCCAATCTCCACGTCTTGTCCAGCATCGACCCCAGTTGTTCCTGGAACAGTAGGGTGTCGAGCCTGGGTAAGAAACTCTCCAGTGCCTGCTCGGTGTCGGCCTTGAAGAAGAAATCGGCATCGGCGTAGCGAGCGCGCAATACTCCTTCATTGCCCCGCCGTACCACGCCCAGATGCTGGGTGCCACCGTTGCGAACGGCGATAAAGTAGGGGAGAAGGGTGTCGGGACTCGAGGAATCGGGGCTCCCAACCACCGGGAAATAGCGCTGATGCTTTTTCATCACCGTGATGAGCACCGGCTCGGGGAGGGAGAGATAGGCGGGATCGAATTCACCGCGCAGGGCAGTGGGTTGTTCGGTCAGGTTGGTGACTTCGTCCAGCAGGGCTGCGTCGTCGGGCACAACGCCTCCGACCTCAGCCGCCAGGGACTGGATTTGTTCTTGGATGGCGATCTGTCGCTCGTCGAAGTCAGTGATTATGCCCTGGCCAATCAACGTAGAGAAGTAATCCCCAGCCGCCTCAATATCAACTGGCGGGGAGCCGGCAGGGCGAGGCCCTCGGCTGCCCCGTGCGCTGGTCAGGCCAGCATACTCGAAGGGGATCACCCGATCACTCAGCAGGCATATCAGCCAACGGATAGGGCGGCTGAAACTGATGCCGGTTTGGTTCCAGCGCATGCTCCTACCAAAGCTGACCCCGGCGATGAGACCCGGCATCGCTTGGCTCAATACTTCGGCCGCAGGCTGACCCGGGACACGCCGGACGGCAAAGACGTATTGCCCACCGTCAATGTCGCGCACCTGCAGATCGGTCACGGGCACTCCCTGCCCGTTGGCGAAGCCCAGAGCAGCCTTGGTGGGCGCTCCGTCGGCATCAAAAGCAGCACGGGCGGGAGGGCCTTTCACAGCCTGTTCCTCGTCCGATTGGCGCGGAGCTAGATCCTCCACGTACACGGCCAAACGGCGCGGTGTGCCAGCCACCCGAACCTGACCGTGGTCCAAGCGCAAGTCATCCATAAGCGCCGGGACGGCATCGGTTAGCTGCTCGATGGCCGCCGTCACATCCTGCGCCGGCAACTCCTCAACCCCAACTTCCAAGACGAAAGGGCTGGGGCTGGAGATTGGAGATTGGAGATTGGAGATTGGAGATTCGCCGGCTTGATATTTGTCATTTGGTATTTGATATTTGGCAAATGGATAGTCTGCATCTTCACGTTGTTTCAGGAAGGCGGCAGCAACTTGTCGCGAGAGATCACGCATACGAGCGAAGTAGCTGGCCCGTTCGGTGACGCCGATGGCCCCCCGTGAGTCAAGCAGATTGAAGGTATGGGAACAACGCAACACGTTGTCGTGGGCCGGAATCACCAGGCCGTTCGACAGACAGGCTTTGGCTTCCGCCTCGTAGAGGTTATACATGTGCGTCAATCGCTCCACGTCGGCTACCTCGAAGTCGTAGATGCAGTGCTCAACTTCCTGACGCAAGAGAACGTCACCATAGGTGTGGCGGCCATCCCAATCAATGTTCCAGACCGAGTCGACCCCTTGTAGGTAGATGGCGATACGTTCCAGTCCGTAGGTCAACTCGACGGCAACCGGGTCCAGATCGAAGCCGCCGAACTGCTGGAAATATGTATATTGGGTGATCTCCAGGCCGTCGAGCCATACTTCCCAACCCAACCCCCACGCGCCCAGAGCAGGGCTCTCCCAGTTATCCTCCACGAAGCGGATGTCGTGCTCCTCGCGTTTGATGCCCAAAGCGTACAGGCTGTTGAGGTATAGCTCCTGCGGATTGCCAGGATCGGGCTTCAGTATAACCTGAAATTGGGTGTGCATCTGCATGCGGTTGGGGTTGTCACCATAGCGACCGTCGTCCGGGCGGAAAGAGGGTTCTACGTAGGCCACATTCCAGGGCTCGGGGCCCAACGCGCGCAGCGTGGTGGCCGGGTTTGCTGTACCAGCGCCCACCTTCTCACTATAAGGTTGCCACACCAAACAGCCGTGGTCGGCCCAATATTCTTGCAGCGTCATTATGATCTGTTGGAAGTTAAGCGCTTCGGTCATCGTCGTACCTCTTCACACATCTATTAACTGCTACCCGTTGCCTGCGCTTCGCGCCGCAAACGGTGGATGAACTCTACTGATTTGAGCCGCCGCTCCAGCAAGTAGACGATGTAACGCTGGAGGACGGCCTCCAGATCAAGATGAGTCTCGGGTTTGAGGTGCAGCGCCGATACGTCGTCCCACGAGTGGGTCTGCATGAAGCGCAACACCTTGAAGGTAGGCATAGCCAACGGCTCCGCACGCTTGACGGCTTCGCCGTGGCGCGGGCACAGCACGCCACCGGCAGACGGATAGAAGTAGTTGGTCACCGGCTCGAGTTGTGTCTGGCACTCGACGCAGAAGTGCAGTTGTGGCTGATAACCAACCAGTCCCAGACAGCGCAACTCAAAGAAGCGCAGAGCCAGCACCCGGTCGCGCGCTTCGCACAGGCGGGCCAACGTGGCCAGAGCCAGGTCAAAAAGGGTTGGGTTTTCGTCCCCCTCTTCGATGAAGCTGTTGATCAACTCAGCCAGGTAATAGGCTTGGCTGGCTCGTTCCAGGTCCTGGCGCAAAGGTCGGAAAGTCTCTAATGTTTCAACCTGCGAGACAATGTCCAAATTGCGTCCTCGCGCTACCAGCATGTGCACGTAGGTAAACAGATCTACGTGACCCGCTTTGCGGCTGGTCGGCTTGCGCGCCCCTTTGGCCAAGAGTCGCAACCGGCCCAGCCGTGGCGTGAAGACGGTCAACAGACGATCCGCCTCGCCAAAGTCCGTGTGGTGCAGAATGAGTCCGTCGGTACGATATAGCCGTTCGCGGTCCATCCACCCATCCATACCCGATAAGGAACGTCCAGCCACTGGCCGGAGTTAGGCGAAAGATGAATGACATCTTCGCGCCGGGGAGATTATACAGGTAGGGAGAGTGAGGAGCAAATGAGATCGTTGAAAGGCCCCTACACGCGCCCCAAGAAGTCCTACTGGCGCGCAATATAGACCAAGCTCCCCTGGTCCACCTGGGCGTGGCGCCGCACGATCCAATCGGCAAAACGCGCCGCATCCAGATCAGGGTGTCCTTCCAACGCGGAATGAATGGTGTGGAGAATAAAATGCAGGAAGTAAGCCTCGTCACCCGGGTACCCGTTGGGGCCAGCGAAAACCACCCAGTCTGAGCCTCCTGCGTCCAACAGTTCGGCACCAGCAACTCGTAAGTGGTCAAAGAGATGGCTTCCGGTCCGACTGTCGCCGGAGAGTCTGCCGGCGGTGACGCGTTGATCCATCGTTTGATGGTAAAGAGTCTCAATCTGGACGTCAAGTGCCGGCTCTATCTCGGGTTGGAAGAGGGTGGCCCCGTCGAAGACAATCGTAAAGTAGAAAAGCCCACCCGCGCGCAGAAGACAGAAAAGAGATAGTAGAGCAGTCGGAACATCCACCAGATCCATAAAGGCGTGGGCAATCAGCAGGTCCCAAGTACGATGGCCTTGCTCTCGGGCGACGAAATCAAAAACGTCGATCGCCTCAAACTCAACGGAGAATTTCCCCCCTTCTCGCTGAAAGCGCATCTGCCCTCGACTTGCCTCCACGTCGAAGCCCTGGCCTGACGCCCAGGCGGGCAAACGGCGATGCGCTTCATTAATACTTGCTGGGTCAGCATCGATCCCAGTATAAGCGGCATAGGTCAACGAGCCCCAGTCCAGCAGCCGCTCCAGCAT
>JAUVPY010000322.1 GCA_030598425.1 Anaerolineae bacterium | reverse complement strand
CCATTGCCCACCGGATATCCTGCCTTTTCAAGCGCCTGGCTGATGCCGTCGGGGGAGACGGTCGACGGATCGTACGTCACCTGCACTTGCTTCCAGGCGGAGCTGGCCTGAACTTCGTCCACACCCGCCACCGTTAGCAAGGCCTGGCGCACGGCGATCACGTGATGATCGGCGTACATCGAAGGAACATCAAACAGAGCGTTTTCCATACTTGCCTCCTCTATGATTGGATCTTGGGCTAGTGCCATCACGGACTTGGCTTCGTAACGACGGTGCCCTCCCAAGGTCTTGACCGAAGGGAGCTTGCCCGCCTCGGCCCAACGAGCAACCGTGCTGGGAGACACCTGAAAGATCTTGGCCACGTCCGCACGCGTCAGGAGCCGGCCATTAGGGTCTTTGAGCTTATTCATAGGCGTCTTGTCCTCCCACTCGGCATCAAAGACACACGCCCCCCTGACTTCGTTGACAGATGGCGTGTGCACACCTTGCGCGTTTTGCGCGTTTTGCGCGCTGCGCACAATAATATACCCTACATTTCGCCTGGGAGAAAGATGCAAATGAACTATCTTTACTAGTGCAACTGCATCATTTCGTGCTGAATGTCAGGTGCTCATTTTCCCAAAAGCTAAGGAACACCCCTCAATATTCCGAAGCTGCGAGGATTCTCCGAGCCTGGCTAAGCGGCTTTACCTTCGAGCGTCCGGGAAACTTGTCCGCTAATTCTCTGCTAGACAAGTCCGCGCTCTAAGGCATAGGTCACGGCCTCCAGCCTGCTGTGGACGTTGAGCTTGTGGAGGATATTCTGGATGTGGTTACGTGTAGTCGAAGGACTGATGGAGAGGGTTTGAGCGATGTCACGTGTGCTGAGTCCCTGTGCCAGAAGGGAGAGCACTTCTCGTTCACGGTCGGTCAAATCCTGGGCTAAGGGGGTACCGGAAACAGGGGCGGGAGGCGCGGAAAAGCCACCCGCCCGCATATGCCGGGCAGCATCCAATATCTGTTGAGTGAATTGTTCGCTTTCTCTTTTTTGCGTGGCATCGCGAAACAGGTGGACAACCAGAGGTGTGGAATTGTCAGAAGCCCTGAATGTGAGGATACTGATGTTGACCCAACGCAGGTCACCAGACTTGGTGCGAACGCGGGTATCGTAGTTATTCACGGGGCTGCCGGTGGCAGCGATGGCGGCCACGTAACAATTATGGCGACATATTGTTTGTCCTCTGTCGCCTCGCCCACCCAGAACCTCATAACAAGCCCGGCCAACGGCCTCATCTGACGTATAGCCCAAAAGGTCCTCCGCGGCCTGGTTCCAATAGATGACGCGTTGGTCCTCGTCTATGACAAGAGCGCCATCGGCCGAGTTCGCCAGCGCCTGAAACAAGCTATCCATTGGCATCTCTCCAACCTTGGTAGTGTTGACATTTAAGTTAGCACCTGAGAGTCATCATCAGACTCTTCGATGGAGCCTCAGAGGGCAAGGACAGAACGTCAACACGGCCTAATCAGCCTGTCACCCATTCGATCTATATCTTCTCCATCACGTCCATCTTGGCTACCTGGTACGGCGACACAATCTCGGGTATGGCCTCTGGCCCAGCCGTAGTCAACTGGGCCGATGATGCGTGGGTCGGTAACGTGCTTGACTTGATAATCGCCGCTGGTCAGATCCACGACCAGCTCACGCTGCATCAACTGGTGGGTCACTATGACACGCTCAAACTGGTGCAGCCACCGGCAACACCTGGCCGACCAGAGACACCAATTGTCGACGCAAGGGCGAATCGGTGGGTAGGTCGACGAGTGGCAGCCCCGATGCATCAAGCTCAGACACCAGGGGGTCTTGCGGAAGCAACCCCAACAATGGCAGGCCCAATTCTTCGACCCTGGCCGCCAGATCAGACGGAAGCTGCAGCTCCCCTGAATCGTCTACGGGTACCCGGTTGATGAGTAAATGCGCCTGGCCCACTCGCGTGCTCAGCGCTTCAACCAGCTCGAACACCCGCTGGGCCGCGATCAAACCACGTACCGTCGGATCAGAGATGGCCAACAGCAAATCCACGTCACGGGTAGTGCGCCGGCTGATGTGTTCCAGGCCCGCTTCGTTATCCACCACGACAAAGTCGTAGGCACCGGCAATGGCGTCAATGCTCTCGCGCAAAATGTGATTGGGCGCACAATAGCACCCAGGGCCTTCGGGACGGCCCATAGCCATCAGGTCAAAGGCATCGGCTTCGACCAACGCCTCGTGAATCTTTAGTTCAAAATACTGGCGTTTCTCCAGCCCCAAGTTATAGCGTCCCGTCTGAATGTCCTCCAGCAAAGCCTCACGCTCGCCGCCGACGGTGTCCTCCAGCTCCACACCCAGTGCCAGGTTCAGATTGGTGCTGGGGTCGGCGTCAACGGCCAGGATATCCCCAACCCCCAGTCGCGCCAGGTGGTCAATGACCAAAGCGGTCACCGTCGTCTTGCCGGTGCCGCCTTTGCCAGCAACGGCTATAGTAATCGGCATATCAACCTCCTTGAAGTCAGGATCCAATTCCAGAGTATTTTAGTCCGAAATCCTGTGGGGGGCAAAAGCACGTAGGACTTAGGCCACCTCACCCGCCAACCTCACATGGGTGGGCTGCCAACAAAAAAAGCACCGCAAACGCCGCGTGGTCAACGCCTGGGCACGAGGAAGATCGACTGCCGCTGAGTGACTGCTGTAAACAGCTACAACGCCGCTCAACGCCTCGACGGGCCCGGAGGCCCTCTACTCATCCCCTATGATCGCCTCGTAAATGGCCTGCAACTCTTCCTCTGAGTAGAAGTGAATAACTACGCGCCCGCCCTTCTTAGCCCGCACCAGGTTGACCTTGGTTCCAAGCCGCTGCTGGAATCTCTCATCGGCGTCCTGGTCTTGCGGCGACAACTCGGCTTTGGGGGCAGGCTCTTCGGGCTCTGCCTGCATCTGGCGCACCAAGGCCTCGGCCTGGCGGACGTTGAGGCCGCGCTTTTCGATGATGGTCAACGCCTGGCGCTGGAGCCGGGCCGTCGGCAGCGCGAGAAGTGCCCTGGCGTGCCCCTCGCTGATGCGTTCGGCAGCCAGCGCCTCCTTGACATCATTGGTCAACCGGAGCAGGCGCACTGTGTTTGCAACGGCTGTCCGGCTTTTACCCACCCGTTCCGCGACCTCTTCCTGAGTCAGCCCGAATTCGTCCATCAATTGTCGATAAGCGCCCGCCTCTTCCAGCGGGTTCAAGTCGGCGCGCTGCACGTTCTCAACCAAAGCCAACTCGAGCATCTGTTGAGGCGTCGTCTCTTTGACGATCGCGGGCACGGTGGTCAATCCGGCCAACTGGGCAGCACGCCAACGCCGCTCACCGGCGATGAGCTGATATTCGTCGCCGACCTGGGTGACGACCAGAGGCTGGATCACGCCGTGTTCGCGGATGGAAGCCACCAGTTCCGCCAGTGATTCTTCACTGATGGTCTGGCGCGGCTGGTGCGGGTTAGGAGACACGCGGGCGACAGGGATCTCGGCGGCGCCTGCCTGGCTCTCAGCGGCAGGGATTAGAGCATCCAGTCCTCGTCCGAGGGCACGTCTCGATTTACTCACAGTCACCTCCACCCATCACCCGTCACTTGTCCCTGTTCAAGAGTTCCTCAGTCAAGGCAGCATAAGCACTCGCCCCGGCCGAGCCCGGGGAGTAGGTGAGGATTGTCTCGCCAAAGCTCGGTGCTTCGCTCAGCCGAACATTGCGCGGAATCACTGTCTTGAATACCTGTTTGGGGAAGAAACGCCGCACCTCGTCAGCCACCTCTTGCGACAGACGCGTGCGCGTATCGTACATCGTCAGCAGCACACCAGCGACGGTCAAACGCGGGTTGAGACTTTCACGAATAAGATTGACGGTGCGCACCAGGTGCCCCAAGCCTTCCAAGGCCAAATATTCGCACTGCACAGGGATGATCACGCCGCTATCGGAGGCGGTAAGGGCATTGACGGTCAACAGACCCAGGCTGGGCGGTGTATCAATGAGAAGATAGTCATAGTGCTGCAAGATGGGGGTCAAGGCCTTGCGCAGAAGCGATTCACGGGCAAACATCCCGACCAGCTCTACTTCGGCGCCGGCCAAGATCGGCGACGAGGGCGCCAAGTGCAAACGCGGGCGTCGCGTCGTCTGGATGATCTCCGCAACGGGCGTCTTCTCAATGAGCGTGTGATAAACCGTCGCCCTCTCCCCATTCTTCAGGGACTCGACTAGCTTCTCCTCCAATCCCAGGCTGGACGTAGCGTTGGCCTGGGGGTCGACATCTACTACCAACACGCTGCGTCCGTGCGCCGACAGAAAAGCGCCGATG
>JAUVPY010000039.1 GCA_030598425.1 Anaerolineae bacterium | reverse complement strand
GGCAGCAGCGCCAACATCGAACACCTGGCCGGTCACGACCGCTTTCACTTCATCAAGCACGACGTCACCAATTACATGTTCATCGAAGGCCACCTGGACGCTGTGCTCCATTTCGCCTCACCGGCCAGCCCCATCGACTACCTGGAGCTGCCCATCCCCACCCTCAAGGTGGGTGCCCTGGGAACGCACAAGACCCTGGGGCTGGCCAAGGAGAAAGACGCGTGCTTCCTGTTGGCCTCAACCTCCGAGGTGTATGGCGATCCCCTCATCCACCCGCAGACCGAGGATTATTGGGGCAACGTCAACCCCATCGGCCCGCGCGGGGTCTACGACGAGGCCAAACGCTTCGCCGAGGCCATAACCATGGCCTACCATCGATATCACGGGATTGACACCCGTATCGTACGCATCTTCAACACCTTCGGGCCTCGCATGCGACTGAACGACGGACGGGTGGTGCCCAATTTCATCGCCCAGGCCCTACGCGGCGAGCCGCTCACCGTATACGGAGACGGGAGCCAGACCCGTAGCTTCTGTTACGTGAGTGACACCGTGGAGGGTATCTACCGCTTGCTGATGAGCGACGAGACCGACCCGGTCAACATCGGCAACCCCAGCGAGATGACCATCCTCCAATTCGCGCACAGAATCATCGAGTTGACAGATAGTTCGTCGCGTATCACCTACGTCCAACCCGAAGACGTGCGCATCAAGGACGATCCCAAAACACGCCAGCCCGACATCAGCAAAGCGCAACGTGTGCTGGGCTGGGAGCCCCGGATCAGCCTGGAGGATGGTCTACAGAAAACAATCGAGTGGTTTCGGGAGCGGGTTTAAGATTGGGCTCTTCCTGACCAACGCGGGAGGGAAGGACTTCGTAATTGGTGATGCTCCCATAGACCGGTTTTTGCTCGAAGTGGATCTGAGACCCACGATTTTTGTCTTTTGGAAGGCGCTACGTGGGTCACAGACCCACTTCGAGCGACAGAATGAGAACTGCTGGGTGAGAATAATCATTGACAGATGAATGAATTGCTGGTATAATTTTTTTACGTAGAGGAAATAGCCTGTGCAGAAAGTAATCGAGGCGATTGGGCAGCGAATCAAAGAACTCCGCTCGCAGAAGAACTTAACCCTCGAAGAACTGGCGGAGCGGAGTGGTTGTACTCCCGGTTTTCTGTCGCAGATTGAACGCAACAGAGCGGTTCCCTCGATTGCCACGCTGGACGCCATCGCCGGAGCATTAGATACCAGAGTCTCTGATTTCTTCCCGGATACAATTAAGACGGCAAAAATCGTCCGTCATAACCAACGCGAGACGTTCCAATTTGAGGGCTCTTCAACTATCTACTCTATACTATCCACCAAATTCCCGCACGCGGCAATTGACGCCTTCTTGATGACGGTTGTACCTGCCGGAGAAGCTCTGCCCACAGACGAAACACGCGCTCACATCGGGGAAGAGTTTTACTATGTCTTGCAAGGCATATTGCATTTGCGGTATGGTGACGCGCATTACGATCTTTGTCCGGGCGATACTGTCCATTTTAGATCAACTGTCAAGCACCGTCTGGAGAATAGCGGCGATCAACCCGTGGTTCTTCTCGGTCTTATCACCCCCGCCATCTTCTAACATTGTGCCGATACCACTCGATTCCAGCACAGTTCTTGAACATAGCTAGATGCTGTTACGCTTGAATAAGGGCCAAAACTACCTCTGCACACACACTGGAGTTTTTTGTGGTAGAAAGTATCGGCGAACGAATAAAAAGCCTGCGACAAGAGCAAGAGCTGACGCTGGCCGAGTTGGCCGAGAAGTCCAAGCTGTCAGCCAGCCACCTATCACAAGTTGAACGAGATAAGTCAACTCCGTCTCTGATGACCCTTGCCAGTATTGCCCAGGCGTTAGAGATCAACCTACGTGATCTATTTGAGTCGGAAGGGGATCAGATCCATGTAGCGCGAGCAGCCGACGGGCCCGAAGAAAGGGGTGAAACTTCCCAAGTGCTGAGGCTGCCATTAACGATCCCCGACAGTAGCTGGAAGTTGGAAGTGGATCGGTTAACCCTGCACCCCGAAGCCCCATGTCTAGAGTTTGAACCTTATCCTGGAGAAGTAATGGGCTTTGTCTTGGATGGTGCCCTGGTGCTCGTGATTGACGATGAGCAAATCGAACTGGAGGCGGGAGACAGCATCCACTACGACGCCAATCAGCCCTATCGCTTGTGTTGCTGTGACGATAGGCCGTGCTCGGTCATCTGGTGTAACTCACCCCCTCGCCGTGGCAAGGTTGCCATTCGCGAGACGGAGGTGCCAGACGCGAGTTCTCTTAAATGAGGCCCGTAACCAAAGCGTCCTCTCGGAAAGTCGGCGGATACTCCGTGGTTCACGCTGTAGCTTAAGCTTACCAAGGTTACCGTGGGAATCACTCCCGGTCAATTGACTTTCCGACCAGCCCTTAAGGAGGTGATGTATCGAGGAAGCCAAACCCGTCAGCCGACCGTTCAACACCACTATTAGTGCAAGGAGGTGAAGAGATGAACCTGATGCGAAAAGGATATGCGTTATTTGTGTTGGTTCTGTTGGCAGCGTTATTCCTGGCTGCCTGCGCCCCAGCCCCGACGCCCGCGCCACCAGAACCAGAGGCAACCGAAGAACCGGCGGCAGAACCGGAAGCAACCGAGGAGCCTGAACCTGAACCAGAGGCAACCGAGGAAGCGGCGATGGAGGAAAAGCCAAGCGCTCTGCGGATCACCTTTTCCTGGCCGACATTCATAGACCCCGCCGTGGGTAACGATTTCTCCAGCTCCACTTCGCTGGCCAACATTTACGACACCCTGATCTTCCCTAATGCTGCCGGTGAGGTGGACCCGTGGCTGGCCGACTCCTGGGAGGTCTCTGACGACGGTTTGACCTACACCTTCAAACTGCGCGAGGGGGTCAAATTCCACGACGGCAGCGAGATGCTGGCCAGTGACGTGGTCTACAGCTTCAACCGTCTCCAGGAGGTGGGTGAGGGTTATGCCTACCTGATCACCGGCGTCGAAAGCGTGACCGCTGCTGACGACTCCACGGTTGAGTTCAAGCTGGAGCAACCCAGCGGCCTCTTCCTGCCCAGCCTGGTCCGTCTGTACGTCGCCAACGAGGATCTGGTTCGGGCAAACACAGCGGAGGAAGGTCCGTACGGCGACGAGGGCGACTACGGCAAGGACTGGCTGCTCACCCACGACGCCGGCTCCGGACCTTACGCGGTGACGGAATTCCCACTGGAGGAGTACCTCTTGATGGACAAGTTCGAGGACTGGTGGAATGCGGATGAATTCCACGCAGACGCGCCTGACAAGGTACGCTTCATCGCCACCACCGAGACGGCCACCGTCCGCTCGCTGGTGGACGACGCTGAGTTGGAGATCACCGACCAGTGGCAAACGATCGAGGCCCTGGATGCGCTGAACGCGATGGAAGGCGTTAGCACCACCGCTTTCCCGACCATGACGTCCTTCTACTATATGATGAACACCACCAAGCCGCCCCTGGATGACGTGAACTGCCGGAAGGCGGTCGCCTGGGCCTTTGACTACGACCAGGCCGTTGCTCTGGAGTGGCCGGGCACCCAGCAGATGGTGGGACCGGTGCCGCAGACCGTGGGTGGACATAACCCGGACGTATTGGTATTCGAGCGCGACCTGGACAAGGCTCAGGAGGCGCTGGCGAAATGCCAGTACGCCGACAGTATCGAGGATATCCCGATTGAAGTTATGTGGATCGCCGAGGTGCCCGCCGAGGAGAAATGGGCGTTGCTGTTCCAGGCGAACATGGCCGATATCGGGATCCCGGTGGAGGTCATCTCGCAGCCCTGGCTGAGCGTGGTGGAGGACACCAGCGCGCAAGATACCAGCCCCCACATCGTGACCATCTACGTCTCGACCGACCTGCCTGAGGCGGGGCTGATGCTGCAACAGCGCTACCACTCCAGCACAGCCAACACGTGGCAGCAAAACGAGTGGCTGCTGGACGATGAGCTCGACGCAGCCATCGAGGACGCCCTGGCCACGGTTGACCCGGAGGAGCGCTTTGCCAAGTACCAAGTTCTCCAGGCTGAGATCGCCGAGCTGGCGCCGTCCCTCTTCCTGTACGATCAACTCGAGAAGCACGCCGTGGCTGACTACGTGGACTGGAAGCCGGAGGAGAACAGTGCCGTTATGGGCTATCAAATCTACGCACCGCGGATAGGAGTGACACCCTAGTAGGGTCTGAGACGCTTTCAAAGCACCCTCTTAGGGTCTACCAAAAAGGGAGCCCCCGGGCAAAACCGCCTGGGGGGCTCCCTCACGAGTGAGGCATGAACATCTTCCCGAAAGCTTGGACCCCGTGTCGGGACGCTTTCGGGAAGATGCACACGCGAAATGTGAGGGTACCATAGGCTATGCAACTGATCGGTTTTCTTAGCCGTCGCGCCTTTCAAGCCATCTTTGTACTTCTCGGTTTATCGATACTGATCTTCGTCATCGCCCGGGTGTTGCCGGGCGACCCGGCTCGCACCGCGCTCGGCGCGCGCGCGCCCCAGTGGGTGGTGGACAGGCTGCGCGAGGACATGCATCTCAATGACCCAATGCACGTGCAGTATTTTTACTGGCTGACCGACGCCGTGCAGGGTGACTTCGGCATCTCGCTGGTTACCCGGCGAAACGTGGCCGACGATGTCAAAGAATTCTTCCCGGCCTCGCTGGAACTGGTTCTGTTTGCCGGCCTCATCACAGCCGTGGCCGGCATCGGTCTGGGGACGCTATCGGCCCGGCACAAGGACAAGTGGATAGACAATGCCGTACGTATCTTCTCCTACGCGGGGGTGGTGACGCCCTCCTTTGTGTTTGCCATCCTGTTTCTGCTCTTGTTTGGATTGGTGCTAGACTGGTTCCCGACCATCGGGCGACTGAGCCAAGATGTTCCCAGGCCGCCGACTATCACCGGTATGATGACGATCGACGCCCTGCTGGCCGGACAGTTGGCGACCTTTTGGGACGCGCTCAAACACCTTATCTTGCCTGCGCTGGCCTTGGCCATGGGCTCGATGGCCCAGGAGGCACGCCTCACCCGCGCCACCATGTCTGATAACCTGACCAAAGACTACATCGCCAACAAGCGCGCCCTGGGCGTCCCCGAGCGGAAGGTGACGGGCCGTTTCCTGCTCAAGGTATCTCTCATTCCCACCGTCTCTATTTTTGGCCTGGACTTTGCCGCCAGTCTGAGCAACGCCTTCCTGGTCGAGCTCATTTTCGTCTGGCCAGGTATATCGCGCTACGGCGTGAATGCCATGTTGCGCAAGGACTTGAACGCCATCTCAGCCGTCATCCTGATATTGGGCATAACCTTTATTACCGTCAATATCATCGTCGACCTGGTAGTCAGAGGGCTCGATCCCAGAATTCGACTGCGTTCGGCAAGGAGTGATTAGCCAGATGGCCCAACAGGTCAACGTTGAAGGGTTCGCATCAACTATGACGCGGCAGCAGGTAAGAGAGCTGCAGCGCAAAAACCGGCGGGAGAATCTGGGGCGTGCCTGGTACAAGTTCTCACGCAATCCATTGTCCACCATCGGCGGCACGACTGTGGTCGTGGTCGTCCTGCTGGCCATCTTCGCGCCCTTCGTAGCCCCCTACCCTGAGCACGCCAAACCGTTCACAGACTTCGCCAACGCCAGCCGCCCCCCAAGCTGGGAGTACCCCTTTGGGACAGACGAGATCGGCCGCGACATTTTGAGCCGGGTGATCTTCGGCTTCCGCTTTTCTCTCTCGATGGGCATCGTGGTATTGGTAATCGTGGTGCCGGTCGGCGTGCTGTTGGGGCTGATCGCGGGCTACTATCAGGGCACGTGGATAGATACGACCGTTATGCGCATTACCGACATCTTCCTGGCCGTACCGCCATTGATATTGGCGCTGGCCATCGCCTCGGTGCTTGAGCCGAACCTGTTTCACAGCATGATCGCGATCACGTTGATGTGGTGGCCGTGGTACACCCGCCTGGTCTACGGGCTGGCCAGCGCCCAGCGCAACGAGTTTTACGTCGCCTCGGCAGAGACCACCGGGGCCGGCACACCCCACATCCTCTTCCGCGAGATTCTGCCCAACATGGTCTCGCCCATTTTCACCAAGATCAGCCTGGATATGGGCTGGGTGATCATCATAGGCTCTATGCTCAGCTTCGTCGGCTTGGGCGTGCAACCGCCCAGGCCCGGGCTAGGAACTATGGTGGCCAGCGGGGCTAAGTACCTGCCGGACCAGTGGTGGATCGCAATCTTTCCGGCCCTGGGCATCGTGGTCGTCGTGCTCGGCTTTAACCTGCTGGGTGACGGCCTGCGTGACCTGTTCGCCGCTGAGGAGGCCTAAGGTGTCCACGCCTCGCTTGCTTGAGATCAAGGATTTGCGCGTCGAGTTTAAGGTCTACGGCGGCGTCCTCAAGGTGCTGGATGGCGTCAACTTCTCTGTCAACGCTGGCGAGAAGGTCGGGCTGGTAGGCGAAACCGGCTGTGGCAAGACCACCACCATGAAGGCCATCTTGCGCATCCTGCCCATTCCACCGGCGCGCATCGCTGGCGGCGAGATCTTCTTCAAAGGCCAGGACATACTCAGAATGCGGAAACGAGACCTGAGTAAAGTGCGGGGCAGTGGCATCTCGATGATCTTCCAGGATCCGACCGCCGCCCTAAACCCGGTCTTTACCATCGGCGAGCAATTGGGAGCGGTGGTCCAGCACGCCAGGCCGGAAAACCGGCGACTCTCGAAGCGCAAAATTCGGGACAAGGCCATCATCCCCTTGAAAGAAGTGGCGCTGGCCGACCCGGAACGTCTGTTGGACAGCTATCCCATCCAGCTCAGCGGTGGTATGCGCCAGCGCGTGTGCATCGGCATGGCGCTGGCGACCGATCCAGAGCTGCTTATTGCTGATGAGCCGGGCACCTCGCTAGATGTCACCATCCAGGATCAGGTCCTGCGCCTGCTGCGTGTGTTGGTGGAGGAGAAGGGCACATCGGTCATCCTCATCACGCATACCCTGGGCGTGGTGCGCGAGACGACCGACCGCGTGTACGTGATGTACGCCGGTAACATGGTTGAGGAAGCGCATACCCGTAAATTGTTCGCCGAACCACTCCACCCCTACACCCAGGGCCTGATGCAGGCAGTACCCAAGTTGACCGGGGGGGGCATCGCCGAGGGCATTCCAGGCCGGATACCGAGCTACCTCGACCCTCCGCCCGGGTGCCGCTTCCACACGCGTTGCCCGCGTGTGATGGATATCTGCCGGCGCCAGAAACCCCCCTTCTTTAAGGTAGATGAAGAACATCAGGTGGCCTGTTTCCTATACGACCAGAACCACGATCGGCACAAGGAGGAGACCGCCACGTTATGACCGACCACATCCTGAGCGTCAGGGATCTGAAGAAACATTTTGTGATCGGCCACGAGGGCACAGTAAACCGCAAGCCGATTACGGTCAAAGCGGTGGACGGGATTTCCTTCAACTTGCACGCGGGGGAAACGTTCGGTCTGGTCGGTGAATCCGGTTCGGGCAAGAGCACAGTGGCTTACATCACAGTGGGTATGTATCAGCCTACAGAGGGCGCTATCTATTTTCGAGATCAGGACCTGTTTGCCGACAGCAAAGGGCGACCGCTGGCCCTCAAAAAGGAGATCCAGATCGTATTCCAGGACCCCGGCTCATCGCTGAACCCGCGTCGCAGCATCAAGCAGATCCTGGAGCTGCCGCTCCGTATCCATCAGCCAGACAAAGACCGCCTGACCGAGGTCTTGCGTCTGCTGGAAATGGTGGACTTGCCGCCGGACTACATGCATAAGTATCCGCAGTCACTGAGTGGTGGCGAGAAACAGATTGTGGCCATCGCCAGGGCGCTGGCGACAGACCCTTCGCTCGTGATCTTGGATGAGCCGACCTCGGCCCTGGACGTCTCGGTACAGGGCAAGGTCATTAACCTGCTCATCCGGCTTCAGCGTGAGTTCAATCTAACCTTCCTGTTCATCACCCACGACCTGAGCCTGATGCGCAATGTCGCCTCGCGGGTGGCCATCATGTATCTGGGCAAGATTTGTGAGGTCGCCGAGGCCGCCGAGTTTTTCCAAAACCCGCAGCATCCCTACACCCAGATGCTGCTGTCGTCTATCCCGGTTGTCTCGGAAGAGGAGGAAGCGGCCAAGCCTGAGAAGATCATCTCCACCGGCGAAATCCCCAGCCCGGTCAACATCCCCCAAGGTTGCAGTTTCCACACACGCTGCCCGTATGCCATGGATATCTGCAAGCGCGTAGATCCGGTGATGGTGGAGACCGGGGCGGGGCACGTCGCCCGCTGCCACTTGTTTGAGCAGCCTGAGGAAAATCTGACCCAGGTTCTGGAAGCAGAACCGGGCCCGATCCCGCAGTCGCCATAATGGGTCGGCGGCCCGACGACGCGGATCACGGATCCGCTCGGAGCACTGGTGGTGAGTTAGCTAACTCAAAAGGTGATTCTCTATGCGCGTAGCAAGCGATATTGGCGGCACCTTTACTGACCTGGCCTACCTCGACGAGACGACGGGCGAGGTAGGCACGACGAAGGTGACCACCACGCCAGCCAGCTTCGCCGAAGGCGTGGTGGAGACGCTGCGCAAAGCAGAACTCAACGTGCCGGACACCGGCTTCTTTGTGCACGGCTCGACCATCATCATCAATGCCCTGACAGAACGCAAGGGCGTCAAGACTGGCTTGATCACAACCAAGGGTTTCCGCGACGTGCTGGAGATCACCCGCGCCAATCGCCCTGATCTTTACAACATGTATTACACCAAGCCCAAGCCATTCGTGCCGCGCTACCTGCGCCAGGAGGTCGAGGAGCGCGTCAACTACAAGGGCGAGGAACTCACCCCCCTCAACGAAAGTGACGTGCGCGAGGCGGTCGCGAAACTCAAAGCCGAGGGCGTAGAGGCCATCGCCGTGTGCTTTCTCCACTCTTACGCCGACCCCAGCCACGAAGTCGAGTGCGGCGAGATTATCAGCCAAATCGCACCCGACATCCCGCTCACGCTCTCACATCAAATCACCCAGGAATGGCGCGAGTACGAGCGAACCAGCACCGCCGTGCTCAACGGCTACGTACACCCCATCGCCCAGGCCTATCTGGACAACCTGGAAGTTGACTTGACGGGTATGGGGATGAACAAACACACGCTCCACGTGATGCAGTCCAACGGGGGCAGCGCAACTTTCGAGGCAGCGAAGGTAGCACCGATCAACCTGGTTGAGTCAGGACCGGTGGCCGGCGTCATCGGCGCTGCATACATCGGCGAGATGATCGGCGAGCCGAACGTGATAGCGCTGGACATCGGCGGCACGACGGCCAAAACCTCCTTGGTAGAGAACGGCACGCCCAGGATTACGACGCAGTACAAGATCGAGCATCGGCGTGACTATGCCGGTTATCCCATCCTGGCCCCCACCATTGACATCGTAGAGATCGGCGCCGGCGGCGGCTCGATTGCCTGGCTTGACAAGGCAGGCGCACTGCGGGTAGGCCCAGTCAGCGCCGGTGCTGACCCCGGCCCGGCGTGCTATGGTTGGGGAGGTGACCAGCCGACGGTTACCGACGCCAATGTCCTGGCGGGACGCATCAATCCGGAGTATTTTTTGGGCGGTGAGATCCAGCTAGACGTCAGGAAGGCCGAAGCGGCTATGAGGCCCATCGCCGACGCCTTTAGGATAAGCATCGAAGAGTCGGCCATGGGTGTCATTCGCATCGCCGACGCCAACATGATCAATGCCCTCAAACTGGTTTCGGTGCGGCGCGGTTACGACCCGCGCGACTTCGTGCTCATCGCCTTTGGCGGCGGTGGCGCGATGCACGCCGGGGCGCTGATGCGTGAATTACGCGTCAATAAAGTCATTATCCCCACCGAGCCGGCTGTCTTTTCTGCCTGGGGCATGCTCATGACCGACCTGCGCCGTGACTACATCCGCACCTTGATCACCCGCACCGACCAGGTCACGCCTGAGTACCTGAACGGCATCTACGCGGAGATGGAAGAGCAAGCCCGGCGCGATCTGGCCGCCGAGCGCGTTAAAGATAGCGAGATGGAGGTGCGACGCTTCGCCGATATGCGCTATATGGGCCAGGAGCACACGGTCAAGGTCCAGTTACCAGCCGGTGAGATTACGGCCGAGGTGATGCCGGAGATCAACGAAGGCTTCCACACCCTGCACGAGCAGTCTTATACCTTCCGGCTGGACACGCCCGTGGAGTTGGTCAATTTCCACGTCACGGCTCTGGGGCGCGTGACGAAGCCGGAGGTCAAGAGGCTTGCCGATGGGCCCCCTTTGGGGACCGGCGCTGCACAGGTTCTGGATGACACGAACACCGGTAGGTCCCCTGCGGGGAAGGGCACGCGCCGCGTCAACTTTGACGAGCTGGGCTTCCACGAGGCCGCCATCTACGAGCGCGACCGGCTGCCGGTAGGTGCTACCGTCGCGGGTCCGGCTGTGGTCGAAGAACCGGCCTCGACCACGGTGGTCTTCCCTGACCAGAAATTGACCAGGGACGAGTATGACTTCCTGCATATCGAGTTGGTTTGACCCACCTTCCCGGAAGCTTCGGTGACACCATGATTTGCACAAAGCCCAGTAGGTTCAGTTGGCCCTGACATTTGACAGCAATCCTCAAGCTTCCGGGAAGGTTTTCGGACCCAACATGACATTGTCAAGCTAGTACACGTCGGCGTAAACAACTCTGTAGCTAGGTAGCATCCTGATGTGCGACCTAGGGTCGCCATGTCGAAGGATGCTAGTCTCGTTTCGGAAAGCTAGAGATCTATTTGTGTCGCAATGTACTAGTCAGGCGAGGAGACGAGCGTGGCAGCGCAGAAACTAGATCCCTTCACCCTGGAGATCATCAAAGAAGGTCTGGTGGCCATCGGCGACGAGATGTTCGTCACCATGCAACGTACCAGCATGAGCACCATCAT
>JAUVPY010000190.1 GCA_030598425.1 Anaerolineae bacterium | reverse complement strand
GGACGAAGCCGAGCGTTGCTCCCGCGTCGGGCTGATGTACCAGGGACAACTCATCGTGTGCGACACGCCCAATCGGGTGAAAGGTCTCATCGAAGGGGAGCTCATTGAGTTGCGCCCGGTGGCTGAAGATCGAGGTGTGGGACTGATCCGCCGGGCTGAGGCCGTCGTAACCATCCTGCCGGGCGTACTGGAGGTTCAAACCTACGGCGATTTGCTCCATATCTTCGTAGACGACGCGGTGCAACGCGCGCCGGAGGTAAAGGCGGCCCTGGCCGCTCAATCCATCCGGGCTGAGAACCTGCGCCAGACGCACGCGCGTATGGAGGAGGCGTTTATCTCGCTCATACGACGGCAGCGGGAGCGACAGGGAGACGATCAAGATCGAGAATAGAGATAGCGAGATGGAGCAACGACTGAATAACCATGCCGTTGAGGCGCACGAACTGACCAAGCAGTTTGACCGCTTCACCGCCGTAGATCACGTCTCTTTCACCATTCCGAGGGGACAGATCTTTGGCTTTCTGGGGCCCAACGGCGCTGGCAAGACCACCACCATTCGCATGCTGCTAGGGTTGCTCAAGCCCACCTCGGGCACGGCCACCGTTCTCGGCTTCGACATCCTTAAGGACTCGGAGGAGATTCGCAAACGCATCGGCTACATGAGCCAGAAGTTCAGCCTTTACAACGATCTGAAGGTCGAAGAGAACCTAAACTTCTACGGCGGCACCTACGGGGTGCGGGGTGAGCGACTGAGAGAGCGTAAAGACTATATTCTCGACATGGCCGGGCTGGAAGGCCGCGAACGAGAACTGACCAAGAACCTGTCTGGCGGCTGGAAGCAACGGCTGGCCCTGGGAACCGCCATCATCCACGAGCCTGAGATGCTTTTTTTGGACGAGCCGACGGCCGGGGTAGACCCTATCTCGCGCCGCGCGTTTTGGAGCCTGCTCTACGAGCTGGCCGAGGGGGGCACGACCATTATGGTCACGACCCACTATATGGACGAGGCCGAGCATTGCCAAAGCCTGGCCTTTATCCAACGCGGTCGCCTGGTGACGATGGGCTCTCCGCAAGAGATAAAAGCCAGCGAGATGCGCGGCCAGGTGCTTGAGGTCGACTGCGACTCACCTGACGTCGCCATCCCGACTCTGCGTCAATTAGGACTTTTTGAGGAAGTGGCCCTGTACGGCGCGCTGGTCCACGTCGTCACCCAAGACCCCGACGCGCATCACACGCTCATCGAACAAGTTCTGCGCGACAAAGGCGTGCAGGTCACTGCCATTGACCGCATCGCTCCCTCGCTGGAAGACGTGTTTATTGCCAGCGTTCGCCGTCAGGAGAGAGAAACGTAATAGGAGCAGTCGAATGAGACAGCGAATCTTCGAAGCGATTATCATCATTGTGCTAACCCTTGCCGTGGTCGGAGTGGGCTATTGGGTTCTCAGCAGCAACCCACAGGTGTGGAATCAGTTGCTGGTCGAACTGGAGATCGCGACGCCCGAGGCCGAGACGGCAGGCATCACCGCTTCGGGCTTTATCGAGGTCCGACAGGTGGCGATAGCGCCCGAAGTAAGCGGGCGTATCGCGCGGCTGAGGGCGGACGAAGGCGATCAGGTGAGGGAAGACCAGGTGTTAATTGAGATAGACACTGATCTTCTCGACGCCCAAATCGCCGAAGCTGAAGCAGCCGTGGCTATGGCCGAGGCGGAATTGGCCCGGGTCGCGGCCGGGGCGCGCGCCGAGGATATCGCCGTGGCCGAGGCCGACGTGGTCATGGCTGAGGCGCAGAGGGATGCGGCTCAGCAGGCCTGGCAGGACGCCATAGTTTTGCGTGACAACCCGCAAGAACTGGACATGCAAATCGCCTCTGCTCGCAGCCAGATTGCCGTCATGGAACACCGCATTCAACAGATGGCGGCTCTAAAAGACGCTGCTGAGTTGGTAGACGATCTACGGGGGCGGCAGGTCAACATCGTGGAGGAAGGTATTCGCTGGAAGGTCAAACTCCCGGACGGCAGCAGGCTATCGGGTCATGCCGAGGTCCCCGAAGGTGAAAAGCGACAGGCGTGGGCGGGCTGGAATCTGGCCACCACTGACATGTGGAGCGCCTGGGTCTATCTGAATCAGGCGATTGCCGCCCGTGATGCCGCCCAACAGAATCTAAACAATCTGCTGGCGCTGCGCGATAACCCGCAGCAGGCCAATGTTCAGGTCGCTCAGGCCCTGGCTGCCTACCAGCAAGCTAGGGCTGCTGTTGAGGTAGCAAAGGCCAATCTGGGCATGGCCCGTGCCGGTGCTACCGAGGAGCAGGTCGACGTAGCCGGAACCGGCGTGGAGCAGGCTCGCGCCGCTCTGGACGTGCTGAAAGTTCAACGTCAAAAGTATACTCTGTACGCACCGAACGGCGGCATGGTCGTGGAGCGAATTGGCAATGAAGGCGAGAATGCGCTACCAGGCACGACCTTGCTCACGCTGGGGAACCTCGATACGGTGGACCTGACCATTTACGTCCCCGAGCCCGACGTAGGCAAGGTGTCCCTGGAGCAGCTTGTGGAGGTATCGGTCGACTCCTTCCCGGGCGAGACATTTCTGGGTCAGGTCGTCTGGATCTCCGACAAAGCCGAATTCACGCCCAAGAATGTCCAGACCAAAGAGGAGCGGGTAAACACAGTCTTCGCCGTCAAAGTCAGAATTCCCAACCCCGATCACAAACTCAAGCCCGGCCTGCCCGCGGATGCTGTGCTGGTCATTCAATAGAGGTAGGACTTGAACAAGGCTGTATACCACAGAGACACGGAGTGCACGGAGTTCTTTCTTCAAGATATCTGCCGGTTGATATGGGCATTCGAATTGCATCGAAGCAAAGGTCAGCAATGGAGTAAAGACACAATGCTATACGAGAAAGACTTGACTGGTCAGATCATCGGTGCGGCAATCGAAGTCCATCGTGAACTTGGCCCTGGCTTATTGGAATCTGCCTATCAAGCCTGCCTGGCGAGAGAGTTCTCAGTTCGAGATTTGCCTTTTGAGCAGGAGAAGCCCTTACCTGTCGAATACAAAGGGGTACGAGTGGATTGCGGCTACCGGCTTGATTTCATTGTGGCCAACAGAGTAGTTGTAGAACTGAAAGCCGTGGACGCCATTCACCCCGTGCACGAGGCCCAGATGTTGACCTACCTCAAGCTCACTGGCTGTCAAGTCGGCTTGCTCATTAACTTCAATGTACCCGTCCTGAAAAAGGGTATAAAGCGTATGGTGTTGTAGGAATACGACGCAGAGCCAATCGAACGCTGCTTGAGATTCAAGGAGACTCCGTGACCTCTGTGTCTCAGTGGTTTGACTGCTCTTAGTCCTAACCTGAAGGGAAAATCCTGGAGAGACTGCGATGAAACGAGTAATACCTATTCTCATTCTGCTGATCCTGATCGGCGCTGGTGTATATTGGTGGGCGACGCAACGGGACGCCGAAGGTTCCGGCCTAGCTATACCGATAGACCCCCCTTGGGGAGAGGAGCCCCCCAAGGACATCATCGGATCGGGCACGATCGAGGCGGAAATCGTTGCCGTTACCACTGAAACCGGAGGCCTCATCGTCGCCATGCACGCCGATGAGGGCGACGAGGTTGAACGCGGCGACCTACTGGTGGAGCTCGATACATCGCTGCTGAGGGCCAATCAGAACCAGTTAGAAGCAGCGCTGGCCACGGCCCTCGCCAATCTCGCTGAGGTGAGCGCGCCGCCCCGACCAGAAGACGTAGCAGCCGCCGAAGCCGAGGTGCAGCAGGCCCGGGCTGCTCGCAACGGTGCTTATACTGTGTGGCAAGAGACAGGTTCCATTGTCGAGGATCCGCTGGAGCTGAACGCCCAGATAGACGCCGCACGGGGCGAGATCGCCATCTTAGAGAAATCAGTCGAGGCCGCTCAAGCCGAGCTTAAGACTGCCGAGATCCAGCGCGACGAAGCGGCCCGCAATCAATTAAACAACGAGGCCATGGTCATGTCTCAGGTAGCTGTGAAACAGGCGGATGCAGCCCGGGCCAACCTGGCTGCCGCCGAGGCAGAACTGGCCGGCGCCTGGAGCCAACTTGCTTTGCTCATCGCGATGCGGGACAATCCGCTGGCCCTTATCACCCAGGCCAATGCCGCCCAGACCGCCTACGAGCAGGCCGACGCAGGGCTATTGGCAGCAAAGGCCAAGTTAGCTTCGGTGAAGGCCGGCCCGATGGCCGAGGATGTGGCCATCGCTGAGGCTCAGGTGCAACAGGCTGAAGCGGCCCTGGCAAGCGTTGGAGTGCAACTGGACAAGCTCGACCTGACCGCACCCCGTGATGGGATCATCACCGACAGGCCGGCCAATCCAGGCGAACTGGCCACCCCGGGGGCCACTCTGATGAATCTAGGTAACCTGGATCAGGTAACGTTGACGGTCTTTATCCCCGAAACGCAGATTGGGCGAGTTCGTGTGGACCAGACTGCTCGCGTGGGGGTGGATGCCTATCCGAGCGAGACTTTTGAGGGGACTATCACGTTCATTGCACCAGAGGCAGAGTTCACGCCCAAGAACGTTCAAACTGAGGAAGAACGGGTGAACCTGGTCTTCGCCGTTAAGATCACTCTCGACAATCCGAACCATCGGCTCAAGCCAGGCATGCCGGCAGACGCAGAGATCATAAGCGACCTTTGAAGCGTTATCCAGCACTCAATCTTCTCGAATAACGTACCCCTGTCTTCCCACTGTCAAAATCATGGCAGGTTGGCTGGGATTGTCTTCCAGCTTCTCGCGCAGATTTCGGATGTGCATACGCACCAGGGCCGGATCGCCCACACCCGGTGGATATTCCCATACATCCTCTAGTAGACGATGGGTGGGCAATATCTCGCCGGGTCGTTGCATCATATATTCCAGCAAGGAGAATTCGGTGGGCGTCAGGATCGCGGTGATTGCATCGCTCGACGCTTCACGGGTTCGCATATTCAAGGTCAGCCCCCCCACTTCCAGCACTTCAACAGCCGCGTGGGGCTGAGCGCGGCGTAACACCGCTGTCACCCGCACTGACAGCTCCCGCAAGTCAAAGGGTTTGGGCACGTAGTCATCGGCACCGGCGTCGAAACCCTCCAGTCTGTCATCTACCGTGCCCCGGGCCGTCAGAAAGATCACCGGTATCGACATCAAGTCAGGAGCGCTGCGTATGTGTCGGCACACCTCGAACCCCGTCATCCCCGGCATAGTCACGTCGAGCAGTATCAGGTCTGGAGTAGAGCGACGAGCCTCTTCCAACCCGGTCAAGCCGTCGGAAGCAGTGACAACCTCGTGTCCTACCAGGCCTCGCTTGATCAGGTCCCGGATGTTCTTTTCATCGTCTACTGCCAGGATACGAGCCATAATCCCTCCGCACGCCTCCAGACTCGGCACAACCCTGCACTTACCTGAGCACGTTACGACCACTAGACATTGCCATTATAGCAGTGACTTAGGCTCTTTGCAATGACGCCTTGGTACCTCCCCAGGGCAAACGCATTTGGCCGGGATCAAGTGCAACGCACCTACGAATTCACGCCTTTTACGTTTTCCAGGCAGCATTTCCAGCGTCCATCACATGTTTGTGACACAGCTAGGTGCGTTGCACTTCCCGGAATTTCGGCATTCCACCTTGCGGGGGTATAATCTGAGCCAACGGGTTATCAGCAGGAGAGGATTCTATGCCACCAGGCATCACCATTGTGGGATTGGGGCCGGGCGGCTCTGATCTGTGGACAGAGGCCGCCAGGAAAACACTGACCTCGGCTCGGGAAATATGGTTGCGCACCGCCCGCCATCCGGGGGTTGAGACGCTGCGAAACGGTGGGGGGATTCAGACACATTCCTTCGACGCCTGGTATGAAGAGGCGCCCGATTTCGGAGTTCTTTACGCTCGCATCGCCGATCATATCCTGAATCTGGGGACGCGTGAGGAAGGGGTCGTCTATGCGGTCCCAGGCAATCCAACAGTTGGCGAGGCGACGGTGACCCGCAT
>JAUVPY010000051.1 GCA_030598425.1 Anaerolineae bacterium | reverse complement strand
ACCGGCGCGTAGGCGTAAACGACGTTAAAGTCGTCCGCCGTGACGAAGATTGCCGCCAGTGCTTCTCGGATTGTTTTCCTCGTTGATCCCATCAGAACGGCTCCACGATCTCATCGAAAAACTTCTCGACTGGAAACGCCTTAATAGCGCGTTGGGCGTAGTCGTGCTTTCCCCCTCGATCAGCTTCATAACCAGCATAATAGGCATCAGCACCGGCGACCATTTTATTGTGATAGATCGTGGATTTCATAAAGCCAGTGATCACGTGGGCGAACTTCCGCATATCTGGGGACAGCCGCTTGGTGATCAGGGTCTTATCGCCTATGAGTTTGGTCATCTCGACCAAAGCTCTGTGGAGTTCTTTTTCGCCGATTATGCGCACAGCTTTAGGAGCCACTCTGCCACTCCAGTATCAAGAAATAGAAAGCGTCAAATCCGCCTTGCGCGTCATACGGATGCACGACCTTGACCGCAAAGGTCACACTGTCATATACCAGACAATCACCGGCCTGAAAAGCGGTGTACTTCGTGTAAACCTGGCGCATCAAAAATTGCTTATCCGTAGGATATTCTTGTAGCCAATCCTGACTTAGTTTATCGATTGGCGTACAATAAATATCTTCTTGGACAGTGACAAGCTCCGCACCGCTCGGGTTATTTTTATGTGTGACTGTGATAGATTGAAACACCTTGTTATCTCCGCCTTCCTCTCCCGCGAACGTGATACCAATTCCCAATGAGCCGCTCACATAATCATTGTCAAGTGTTTCACTGTCGGCATACTGAGCGCCGCCGGCAAAATTGTAAGTGTCGAAATCAGCGTCGTAGATCTTCCCATAAGCGCCCACGTTGGCAACCTCAAAGGTGGGGTTTTCTGTATTCCAAATCGCCGTCTCTGCGCCGGTCGTGCGGTGAATTGCCGTGAGCGTCAGGTCAATGTCGGCCAGGGTAAGCCCCGTTGCTGGCAGATCGCCGGTGCTCTTGGTGAACCACGCCAACACGGTCATGCTAGTCATTGGCTACGACATTCACCCGTGAGATAATTTTCCCTGCCCGCAATAGCATTGTCGCTTCCAATCGACAATTACGCTTTTCAAGAACGGCGTCAATCTCTCGTCGGCATAATTCAAGATTGGCCTGTTGATCTTGCGCCAATACCTCCCGCGCATCTTCCAGACTGATAGCCTCTGCCTTGGTGATAACTGGCTCTTTGCTGTTGGTCATGGTATCCAAGCGTCCTCCGCCTTGCCCCGCAGGCGTGTGACTATGGCAACAAGTTGGTCAACCTCGGCGTTTGTCAGGTGGGGGATGAGGTTGCCTTGCCTGACATCCATATTCCCATCGCTCATCAACGCTTGCACACTATACTGTGCCCCTCGTGGTTGGCCATCTTCCCGATCTTGCTCAATTGGGCCAGGATCGAAAAGCACAAGCTCCATATCCTCTATACTTTGTTCTATAGGTTGTGCTGGTATAGATGGAAGCGGTTCATCTGCCATGTCAATCTCCTATGCTATGGTCCCTACCGGAATATAACGGGTCAATGGGCCCGGTAAAGTAACCTTAATAAAATGAGTCGTGGTCAGTGTCTTGACGCCTACTGCCTCGATTGCATTGCCCACGCCGATGGTGGTTGTTAATTCCATCATCTCCTCCGACACATCGACTTGATTGAGCAACAGTGGAGGCTGTGCAGCAACCGCGCCACTTTGGTTTACGTGAAGTTGGGCAGAGGGATTACCAGAGGGCGCAATAATTACATCCCCATTCGCCTTACAAAGCAATACTCGCGTTTGCGCATTTGTATCAGCCGCGTTTTGCCGCACTTCAAGTTGAACCGACGCCTGCTCATTTCCAGCGGTAGGGACTTCCCATATTGCCGTTAGCCTTCCCAAAAACTCACGCCCCGCATCGCTGCCGTCAGCAAAAAAGAGGAAAGATGGACCACCACCCGCTTGCATTGTACCGCCATTCAATCCAATTTGGATTGCTGATTGCGACGTACTAACGACGCCCGTTTTGTCGCGTGTAATTCGGGAGGCCGTTGTGCCCGCTACAAAAGCCCCATGATTAAATGAAAACACATTTGCAGCTTCAGCCCAACCCATCGTGGGGGTGCCAGTAACATCACTCTCCAAAAAGTTGAAATTCGTGTCGCTGCCAGGGCTAAAAACAGGATGAACCTGACCCGAGAACGTCAAGTCACCCGCCATCGTATCGCCGGCCTTCTCTACCCAAATATCTCCCGCGCCACCAGCCTCTAGACCGAGCGTGGTACGCACCTGGGCGACCGTCTCCTGCGTCCAGTTAGCGCCGTCTGACACAATGAAGTTGTCATCTTGGGTTGGGTCAAGGGCAGCGATGTCGTCTAATTGGGTGTCCCAGGCCTGAACGTCTGTGCCAATGGCCAGGTTGACCGTCGCCTTAAATGTGGCCTCATCAGCGTCATCCAAGATGCTCTGGGCAAAGACCGTACACGAGGCCATACCGACTGTGCCCGCGCCCGTACCCAAGATGATTTGATCATCTGCAAAGGTCAGGCCAGCCAGGGCAGCCAGTTCCGCGTCATACGCTTGCACGTCTGAGCCGATAGCAACACCCAATGAGGTACGGGCCGTTGCTCCGCTTTCGGCAACCCACCCGCCCGCGCTCCCCACTATGAAATTACTATCCGCACTCGATAGGGCAGCTATTGCCACAAGATCAGCATCATAAGCTTGCACGTCTGAACCTATGGCAAGCCCCAGCGTGGTACGTTGTGCGCTGGCGTTTGCGTCATCTATTAAGGCACGTCCAGCCGCCGTGAAATCGGCCACTGTCGCCGTGCCTGAGCCGGTAAAGTATGGCAGCTTGTTAGCCGCGCTGGTCAGTCCTGCAAGGGCAGCAAGTTCAGCGTCGTAGGCTTGAACGTCGGTGCCAATCACCAGGCCCAACGTAGTACGGCCTGCCGTTGCGTTGGCGTCGTCTATGAGTGATCGCCCGAAAGATGTTAACGCCGTTTCCGCCGCCGTGTCAACTCCGGTCGTATAGAGCATCTTATCGGCGGCTGTGCCCAGCGCAGCGATGCTTGTCAGGAAAGCGTCATACGCTTGCACATCCGAGCCGATTGTCAAACCCAACGAGGCCCGAGCTGTGGCTCCGCTCTCGGCAACCCAATTCGAGCCATCGCCCACGATGAAATTGCCATCGGTGACGGCCAGGGCCGCGAGGTCGTCAAGTTGTGCATCCCAGGCTTGTACGTTAGTTCCAATGACCAGGGCCAACGTAGTACGCACCTGGGCGACCGTCTCCTGCGTCCAGTTAGCCCCATCCGATACGATGAAGTTATCATCCTGGGTGACATCCAATGCTGCGAGGTCGTCAAGCTGCGCGTCCCAGGCTTGCACGTCGGTTCCAATGACGTGTCTCACCACGTCGCCTTTAAGATCGAGGACCGCCATTATTCGTCGTGCTCTGCGAATTCGTAGGTGAGCGTGCCAGTGGTTAACGCGCTTGCACCATAGCCATAAGACAGTTCTAGTACGACGCGCTTGAATTTTATCATCTGCGCAAGTTGCGCTGCCAATTGACTCAGCTTTTCATCACGAGGGCCAACCGCAGTATCCACGTCGTCCAGATTGCCCAGAGTGTTTTCCATCGTGCGGAGTTCACTGAGGGCAAGTACTTCATCGATGTCATCTTCCGCCGCTGCCACCTCAGCCGTAGTTGGATCGGTGACATCTGCCGTCGTGTAACCCGCCACCCGCAAGGCCCAGGCTATCGGGTCTGCCAGGTCGGCGTTGGTCCCATCCACAGTCGTGCCGTCTTGGGCCGCTTTCGTCATCAACGGCCCAAGACGGGCGACCAGGACAGTTTCCACGTTTGCACGTGTGACTGCCATTAGTTATCCCCTATCTCGGCAATCTTGTTCCAGTCAGCGCCATTCCAGATCAACCACAGACAGTCATCAGCGCCACCGGTCAAGGTCTGGTTGCCGCCGATGTCAGTATTTGCCCCATCGTCGATCACGATGTCCTGAGCGTCTTCGTTGCACAGAATGAGCATTGCACCAGCCACAGCACCGTCAGCGATTGCAGTAGTCGTATCAGTAGTAGTCGAACCGGACTCCGCTGTGGTGATTGGTTGGTAGGATGCAGTGGGGGTAATGGTGCCACCCGATGAAAGATCGATCACGGTTCCTTCAGTGAAGGCCAGGAACCCGCCAACCTGAACGGCGGTATCGTTGTTGTTGTTGATGGTCTCGCCGTTCTCTAGCCTGATGTCAGCGGTATTGATTGCCGCTCCGCTCAGATCGAGCCCGTAGTCCCAACTGTCTGTAGTCGCGGAACCGGCCCAAGCACTCTTGACGTAGACGGCAGCATCCGCCCCGGAGCCGGTAGAACTGGTACTACGCACCTGGATACCATACTCATTCGTTGGCACAGTGGCAGCTTGACGATACAAGTTGAAGTCGGCCACCATAAGGTTCGAGCGGACAGCAGCATTGTTATTGGCGTGGAACGTCGCCGCAATCATCGAGTCCACATCGCCCGCTCCGGTGTCACTCTTCGCCGTGATCGAGGCTCCATAGAGGTTCGTCACCGTGCCGCCGGGATTATCGGCTTTGGCCTCGGCATCGATGGCCCTCATTGTCGTACCGGCCGTAGTAGTAGTCGCCTCAGTATCAATGGCGATCTTCAGTGCCGCTTCAAGGTGGTCCCCTGTAGTGATTCCCTGCCCCGCCGGGCGTGTCATCTCGATGACGAGACCGAAATTCCGGTCTTTGTTAGCAACGCCGGTCATTTCACCTTCGATGAGGAACCATTCATCGTATGAGCCGGTGTCCGTATCGGGGATGCCATTGAAGACCATGTTCCCGTTGAAGGTTGTAGTATCGTTGGCTGCATTGCCCAGGGTCGAATCGTTCTGGACAGTGAAGTCCCTGGTAAGGACGTGACTAAATCGCTGCTTCCTTGCCAGGGCTCCTACTTCATCCTGAGCGCAGCTTACCAGACCGCCGACCAGAAGTACCAGGGCCAGAACGATCAGGGGGATTGCTTTACTTACGTATCTGTTTCGCATTTTGGCCCTCCAGTGCTTTGATACGGGCAGTGAGCTTTCTTAGCTCCGCCAGCATATTCGCCTGCGACGCCAGTATCGTCTTGATGCCGTTTTCCAGCATCAGGCGGTACTCGTCTTCTCTGAGTTTTTCAGCTTTCTTCGTCGCCATTGTATCACCTACGCCAACGTTGGATTGCTGTAGGTCGAATCGGCCGCACATTCAAGCGCGTACCCATTCAGACGGTTGGCAACTCCGAACCCGAAACGGTGCCGCCAGATCGACTCCCGGAACGGGAATTCCTCATCTGTCGCCACCAACTGCAAGTCAGTGCCCAGGCCAGTATCGGCCGGGTCAACGCGCTTGTACAGAGGCGGCTCTACGCCGGTATGCACGCTCAGCATGTAGGTAGCTGGCACCCAGTCCCAGCGCACGATCCACGCACCGGCCCGGTGCCGTCCAATGACGACGCCAGGAAGATTGGTAGGAACTCCAACCGGTGCGGCTGTCTGAGTACCCTCACGGATCTGCAAGATGGCCACAGGCTCGAAGTCGGTCAGCGCTGCAACTTCGGTCACTTCTGCCCCATTGATGAAAGTGACGATCTCCGAAGAGCCAGCACTGATACCAAAGTGCTCCGAAAGCTTAGTGATGATGTTGATGCTATTGGTGTTGACGCCAGACCACGGATCGTGGGTGTCATCGATCGCTGTAGCAGCATCGCCCAGCTCGTGATAATGCTGGTCGTCGGCCTCTGTCATCGAGCCGATGACTGGCGGGTAAAGGGTGCTGTCGGTATTGGCCAGCCGGCGGATCGTGAGACTGCCGTGTAGAGGATCGACGAAGGTTGCGTTGGTCTTGTTCATCAGCGCGGTCAAAACTTCGAAGCGCACGCTGTTGACGTTCTGTTGCACGACGGTGCGGATGTGCCGGTCAAGCTCTTCGACCGTCATATAGGCCATATCCACGTCGTTGCCTACGATCATAGCGCCGAAGTCTTCGAGGGGGAATGACACGTCCCATTGGCCGATAGCCTTCACAGCGCCATAGCGGCCATCAGGCCCACGTCGCTGCAAGTACCCATTGCCGGGCAGCTTGTAGCGTAGTTTGTAGTCCGACGTAGAGCGAGCGATGAACACGCTCAGCAGGCGATTAAGCTCCTCCGAAGAGCGATTGACGTAATCGCTCGCCGCCTCGAAGATCACGCGCTGCCCTGCTGTCTGGTTGAAAACTCTGTCGGAGTCCGACAGGTTGAGATGTCCGAAAATTCCACTCATGTCTTATTCTCCTATGTGATCCAAAGGGCTTCTGCCAGGTCAACGTGGATGTGCGTTACGTTGGTCGTGCCCTTGTCAGTCAGAGCAGTGACACGTCCCAAGCGAACTAGGACAGTCCCCTGCGCATCGGCCATCCTGCCGGCGTCGTCAGATAGATAAACAATCGCGCCGCAGTTGAGGCCCGAGACGGTGTAACCGTACATTTCGCCTTGCATTAGTACGGTGATGGCCGCGCCAGCGCCGCCAGCGTTGATAGCGACGCCAACAACTTGCTCGAAGAGATACCCGCCGCCGTCTGAGGCATCAGCGGGATCAATCGTGCCACCGGTCCCCATCGCCACGACCTGTCCCTTTGTGATGGCCGCATTGGCAATGAAGTCTTTGAGGACTGCTTTGGTCGGATCAACGAGACCCACCTGGGCAGCCGTAACAGTTAAGTTTGTCATTGTTATTCTCCTTATACTCTGATTTGAACAGGCGCTTTCTCCGCGCCGCTTGCGGGTTTGCCCTTGCCTAAAGGCGTGCCCAGACTGTCGCCGCGCTTCTGATCAGCCATCACCAAGCGGCCACTTTCGGCCAGGGCCTTCAATGACTTCTCGAAGCCAACCACCTTGCCATCGGTTATATCAATCTCGGACAAGTCAGTCAGGGCATAAGCATCATCGGGACTGGCAAAGCCCAATTTTTGTGCTTCTGTAGTTACTGCATTGCGGACTCTCTCCGCGTGCAACTCAGCTTTCAGGGTTTTATGTGCTTCGCTGACGGCCTTGATCTCAACCTGGAACTTCTCTGAGTTGGAGAGACTCTTATCTTTGAGTTCTTTCTTCTCCGCCTCGTAAACCTCCAGTTTCTTGCGCCGGTCAGCAGACTCAGCATTGGCCCGTTTTAGTGCATCACGCACATTTTCAAGAGCTACCTTTAACTCCACTGGAGTCATTTCCTCTTCTTCGGACATCTCATCCCTTCCCTTCGGCCATCTCGGCCTCTATGCGCTGCCTGCGAGACCCAGCAGTAAGCACCCACCACACGAAACAATCGCAACCAGGGCCACAACTACCGCAACCAGGACAGGAAAAGCCGTTAGACCCGCTGCAATTCCAACCCCTTGCCCCAGTCCCTTGGACGTTTCATCAGCCATCTCGGCCTCCTACTTCTTGATTTTGTTGACGATAGTCGCCAACACGTCAACGCCGACCACGCCTACCAGGGCAGCGGCCGCCAGATACCAGAATGTGCCTGGCACTTCCACGCCAGAGTACAGCAGGAAGATGCCGCCGCCGATAGCGACGAGCCCGATAACGGCACTGGCTACGATTCTGAATATGGTGATATTTCCGTTAGCCATTGGATTCTCCTTTCAAAGATTCCCCAGATTATTTGTTCAACCTGGCGGCGGCACTTCTGGCCGCCAGGTTAGTAGGATACGTCTTGTACCGGTGCCACCTGCCCGCCCTGAATTGCTGGACTGACTTGCCAACCACCTTGTAATGTGCTCGGCCTACCATCGTGCTGGGCTTCGGTTTCTTGCCTTGCTCTATGGCATCGTCTCGCATCCCCGCCGTTACGTCATCGTCTACAAGTTCTATCAGAAGATTGGCTATAGCAGTCCTACAGCCCCGATGGAATGGCGGATCAAACATATCGTCTGCATATCGTGGCGTACCGGTCAAGTGAAAATTCTCATTCCATCCCACGATTTGACCGTGAACATTCAGGCAAGTTTGGGTCGTATGTTCGTCAATTTGCGCCACGGCCTGCCGTACCGATTCAGTCTCGGGCTCAGACATCTTGCGCTTGGTGCCTTGCTCATATGATAGCACAGATAGGGAAGTTAGCCAAAAAGACATCTCACTGAGAATCGGCGCCGGTTGGATGATACCCTTCCGGCTGGCATCGCCGATGATATACTCTTCGCCCAGATCGAGCCGGGCAATCGAAAGCGCCTGTTCGTTTTGAGAATGCAACAGGCCGATAGTCGAGGCAATAGCAAGATTGGCATTATTTGGATCAACGTTGTCAGGCTCACCCAGGCCGTAAATAACCAGGTCTCTTTGTGCCTGAGCCATCCCAACGGCAAGCGCGTCATCATAAAAGACCGCCGCCGCCGCTCTAATGCTATCTTCCAGCGTGATAAGCGCATCAGTGACAATTGCCGGGTTGTCGGTGTTGCCTTTCAACGCCCGGAGCACAGTGCGATAGGCCCGGTGGATCGCGCTATTCATACCGCGCATCCTATCGGTCAGCTTTTTGAGCCGCTGCACCGACTTAAGCGCCGATGCTATGGAGCGCTCGTGTGGGTCAGGCAAGGGTCACTCCACTTAGAATCCGCCATTCGTTAAAATGAGAACAAACAATGCCGCAATAACTACAAGCATAAATAGAATTACCACTGGCAAAGCCCCACAGCCGCTCAAATACTCTTCGGTTGACATCTAAAACCTGAGCGTTCTCTCGATTGCGTCCAGTCGCTCCAACACCGACTTGATTCCTACCCGTCGTAATTGGAAGGTCAAATGCAGTCCAGTGTGATCCTCCATCATACCACAGCCAGTCACCGAGTCACTTGCATATTCGGGCTCCAGCAAGTACACACACACACCCCCAGGGCCACCCTCTGGCACTGTGCTGCCCTGAACCTGATCAATCTCCCCGCTGCCGTGTGTCACAGCTACAAACGCTTTTCGTGGATGAGGTGGCGACCATAGAAAATTCTGGGACATCAAATACCGCTCTGCGGTGCTGAAAGAGAAAGCCACTCGCACATTAGGAATGGCTATTCCATTTTCATCGACCACCAGCACCACGATCCGCTGTCCTTGATAGCTTCCGCCCTGCGTAGGCCGAATGTCCACCAAATTGAAGACGCCAAAGCCGGTCGATTCCTCTTGGTGCAACTCAGCACCCCACCGTCTTTGTATCTCCTCTGGCAATATCACTAATGGCTTATAGTCTTTCATCTTCCTCTCCTCTGTCTCATGATGGTGGTGGATCAGGATCAGGTATAGGCATAGGTGGCTCAGGCATAGGTAGTGGCGGTTTACTCTTCGTCTTCATCGCTTTCATCACCACCGAACGTACCCATATTCTCGAGCATATCCTGTTTGGCTTGCAACTCTGGGTCGTTGCGCAATTTCGCCAACTCAGCCTCATCCCATCCAACGTACTCCAGATAGGCCAACAGGGGCATCCCCGCTTCTCTGGCCAGCTTTGCCGCTGCCCAGAAAAATTGCTCCTCTTCGTACTCATCGAGTTTGTCTGTGACAAAGACGCCGCGCTCAGCGAATTCAAAGTCCAGTGCGCCGGCCTCGAAGCTGTCCAGGTTGACGCCTGAGAAGATGCCGCGCAACCCGCCGATACTGAGCGCCATTTGAAGCGCACGTTTCAAGCCATCGTCGTAACCGGTCCGGCGCTGCAACACCTTGACTTCTGCCGGCTGTCTGGCAATGCGCAGCGCACGCCCTGAGACATCCCCGCCCGACATGCGGAGCGCATCGAATTTAAGTTCTGGGT
>JAUVPY010000320.1 GCA_030598425.1 Anaerolineae bacterium | reverse complement strand
CGTACATTCTATTCTATCATGAATTGTGTATGAAAATCGTAAAAATATCGTAAAAACTTTCGAGAAATCGAATGGGTTAGCTACCACTTGGCGTCGGTGTAGGCTCACCGGCAGCAGATGGAAGGGTAGGCTGGTCAGGCTGAGGGGTTGAGAGATCGGGGGCAGAGGATGGCGTCGGCGTGGGGGACGGCGCGACTCCCTCAATAAGGACGAAGGCCGTCGCCTGGTTGGTGACAGTGATAGGGCGCGTGTAAAGGCGTCCATCGAAATAGGTCTTCACTATGTAGCCGCCGACCGGCACATCAGCAAAAGTAAAGGTCTCACCCCACGAAATGTCGGATTCTATCACGCTATCGGGGTAGGTGAACGTTCCACGCCAGAATCGATCTGACTCTTCGACGCGATGCAGAAAGATCGGCTGCTGAGGCACCATGTAGCCCTGGGCATCTATCACTCGCCCGGCCACGACGCCGTAGCCAGGATCGGGCTTCACCCACAGATCAGGGTTTCGGACATCCCCGTAATTCATATCTCCCACACGGACTTCCAGATGCAGATGCGGTCCCAAGGCAACCCCACCCTGCCCGACCTGAGCCACAACATCGCCGCTATTCACTGGCTGTCCCTCGCTAGCCAAGACCTTCGAAACGTGTCCATAAAGGGTGTACACCGGCAGTTCGTTCCACTCCTGATTGTGGCGTATGAGCACAGCTTGTCCAAAAAAGTTCGGTTTGGGGCCGAACGGGATCTCGTCATCGGGGCCAGCTCGAACTACCGTACCATCTCCCACCGCCAGTATCGGCGCTCCAAGCGGATTCTGGATGTCAATGCCGTGATGCCACAGATATTGACCCCGGTTGTTGGTGCCGAAAGGATAATAGGAACTGCCCCAGGTGGTAAACGTCTCAGAGAAGGGCCGCGTGAACCAGAAATGATCTTCGGCCTGGATAGGGTCGGACAGTTCCAGGCTGCTGGCCAAGACAGTACGTGGCACAGGTGTAGGCGTGGTCGTGGGTGTGAATGTTGGAGTAGGTGTGCCAGCGGGGGTAGCGGTCGCGGAAACTGCGTGAGAGGCAGTCCCCACAGCCAGCGCCGTGGCCAGACCGGGTGTAGGACTGGAAGTTGAGGTAGCCGTCGGGGTGGGTGAATGGGTAGGCGTGGGGGTAGCCGTTTCTGTTGGTGTGGGCGAATAGGTGGGTGTGGGAGTAACGGTGTTAGTCACTGTGGGCGTAGCAGTGCCTAACATAGAAACCGCCACTGACTGCTCCCGGCCAATGATGGCAAACAGACCCACCACCAAAGCCATCCCAACGGCCACGGTGAAGAGACGCAGATTGTCTGCCAGAGCACCGCGAGGCAATTCCCTGATGCGATTGACAATGGAAAGGAGATGATCGAGAGGGGACATGAAACGCATCACCGCCGCTGACGCCTTGGGTTCGGAAGCTATCTACTGTGACCAAACTATGCGCTCTTCCAGCCAGCCTCGGGAACTCTGCACATCAAGCTGGACCCGACCATCCACAGACCCTTCGAGATCGAAGAGTGGATGTTGATCGCTGCCATCAGCATCCATTGCCCACATAGACCATTGGCCATCTCGGTTAGAGACGAAGACGATAGTCTCTCCATCCGGTGCCCAAGCGGGGAGGCCATCGTCGGTAGAATCTGTAGTCAACTGGGTCAGGCCAGTTCCGTCGATATTTACTTTGTAAACGTTCCAATTTCCGCCACGCGAAGACATGAAGGCCACGCTCTGCCCGTCAGGGGCAATGATGGGGTTGGTGTCGCTCGGGTCCTGGGTAAGTTGAATTGGAAAACTGCCGTCAAGGTTGCTCAAGATCAGGCCGCAGTCCGCGCCCAAACACCCTCTGTAGATGAAACGATTGTCGGGCGTCCAGGCTGGCGACTCGCCTTGGATAGGGGCACCATCACGGCGAAGCACCTCATATTCAAGGCCGCGAGTATGATAAATCGCTGGCACCTCGCCACCTTCCCGTGAGTGGAAAAGGAAGGACTGTTCATCGGGTGCAAAGGCGGGCCTGGCCGCCTCGAAGAAGGTATTGAAGCGCCAAATGTCTCCACCTTCAATACCGCGTTCGATGAGCCCCCGGTTGTCGGCTTTCCAGGATCGGAAGGCAATGCGCTGCCCATCGGCGCTTACAGCTGGCTGACTGGCTTCGGCAACCACCAACACGCGATCGTTGCCATCGGAATCAGCAGAATAAATGTGATACGTCCCATCATCCGCATCGAAAACCGGGAAGACGAGCCGGCCTGGTAGTGTTACTGCATCACGGGCTGGTGGCAGATCACGTGACACATACTCAGGCAACGGCTCGGGTGTTGGAGTAACTGTCGGAGTGGGGGGCACGGCTGTCGCTTCTGCCGCAGTTGTGATAGTTTGCGCCGGAATCTCAGCTACCTCAGTCGGCGTTAATTCAATACCTGACGTCGCCTGTGGTTCAGGAGCTGGAAGTGCTTCAGCTTCCCTTGTCACGGTTGTGGGCGTCACGGGCCTGAGGCGGGTGGGGGTCAACGTTGGGATAACGGCCAACGCTTCACCCTTGGGCATCCACAGTATGATATCGTCGAAGCTAACAGTCAGGTTGGGCTCGCTGAAGGTGCTGGCGAAAAAGCCAAAATTGCCCTCGTCAAGGGTATCGTCTTCCACCTCGGCCAACAAATCGTCGTTGGCGTAGACGCGGATCTGGCTGCCGACGGCCTCAACGGCCAGGCGATTCGTATCGTGCCCTACATTAACAGCAGATGTGGCAGTCCAGGGAACCAGAGTGACCCACTCCCCGTTGTGGAACTTGCTCAACAAAAAGAATCCGTCTCCAGAGATATCGAAACGATAGAAATTATCGCGATCCTGAAAACGAAAGAGGATACCGTAGCCGTTGTTGTTAGACCCTTCCTCTGGGGCTGCATCCACTTGTATCCGAAAGTCGGCCACCTTCCGATTAGCCAGACCCCAGGCTACCAGGTTGCTGGTGGTGATCTCAACATAGTACTTGTTGTTGCCATATTGCTTGGTCGTGTAGCGGTCAAAGGCATCGTCCCATCCACTGCTTGGGTCGCTGAAATCGTCATCGTAAACCAGGATAAACTCTTCCTCAGACCCGCCCAAAGCAACCGCAGTGGCCTCAGACGGTTGGTCGCCATTTTGACCAGATCCCAAAAAGGCAAAGAGAATGACGCCCAGCAGGACAACTAGCAGAAGCACTACCCCACCCACAATCCAACTTCTTCCCCAACGAGGGGGAGTGCCGGTAGGTAAGGGCGTCGGTGCTGGCTCAGAGTGAGGAGGGTGTGACGGAGCACCTATGTTCAAACCGACTTGCGAGGGCTGAAACACCAAATCAGTATCGCCCACGGTGATCCGGTCGTCCGGTGACAACGGGTGCGGCTCGCTGATCGGCTGGGTGTTGACAAACGTGCCATTGGCACTTCCCAGGTCTCGGATGACCCATTGGCCCGCCTCTAATTCTATCAGCGTGTGGTAGCGAGAAACCCGTGGGTCGGTGAGAACCAGATCATTTTCACGCTCACGTCCAATGCGAGTCTTTAGCTTGAGGCGGGTGGTCTTCCCCTGTTCATTGCCGCGTACAATCTCCAAGGTGGGCGCAACGGATGGTCCCACTGCGGTTGAATCGCCGTGATGATCGCGGTCGTCCATAAATAGTCTATACCTTTTCTATTGGCCAGGCTTACGGGCTCCAGGATATGCGTTCAACAGTCCACCCACCGTAGCTACCAATCCAGCCGGGGATGTCAACTGGCAGGCGCTCGGCAGTTCCGCCATTGATGGGCACAACCCACACCCCCCAGCGACCGTCCCGATTTGACACAAACGCCACCCACTTACCGTCGGGCGAAATCGCGCCCAACCCATCATCAGCAGGATTGTTGGTGATGTTTACGTTGTTCCCCCCACCAGTGGAGGTCACGTACACATCCCAATTGCCGGTGGCTTGACTCATATACACCAAATTACCACCCTGCGTGTCAGTAGGCACTGCGTTATCGCCAACGATCAAGGCGGGCGGATTCTCTGGAGCGCGACCCGCTCGAGTCATGCCAGAGTCTGCTTTCCAGATGCCGCACGTGCCCCCGTCCCACCAATAGTTGCAGGCGCGGAATAGAACGCTGTAGTCGGAGGCCCACACGGGGAACATCGGCGTGGACCCATCGAAAATGTCGCCCAGCAATACATAGTCGGTGGCGACGGTACCGGTATTAGGCACACTCAGGCCATATTGAACGAAGACATGCCATTCGGTACCGCTCAGCTTGGCGATGACCAATTCGGGGTTGTCGTAAACAACGCTGTTGGCATCAGGGTTATAGAAGGGATGGT
>JAUVPY010000399.1 GCA_030598425.1 Anaerolineae bacterium | reverse complement strand
GCGCTGACCACCCATCCGGGCATTTCTTGGCCTGATCTTTTGTCAATCAGCGTGATCCGCACGTGATGGTCATCGGCCTCGGGAAAGAAGGCGACGGTCTTAGGCGTGATTGGCAATGTCCCTGCTCGACGGTAAGGGTAGTTAAGGGTGACGACCACTGTCTCAGCATCGGAGATAGGGGGACGGATAAGGGCAGGATCGGTACCTTCGTCGTCGATCTCACCTACCAGGCGGCGCAATTCGTTGTCGAACCGATTCAGGTCGAAGGGCAAGTCGGGCAATTCTAGCTGCAGAGGCACATACGGGACTTCGGGTGGTTCCAGCCGGGTTAGATACCAGAGAACCTGTCCTTTGGGGCCCACGTTTTCGAACCGGTCATCGAAATGTAGGACGAAGTTGAGCGAAATCGCCTGTGTCTCGCTGGGGATGTCGGCTGGCAGGTCCAGGTCTTTCAAAAGTGCCTCGACTGGCAATGGCTTGTCGCTGATGTCTATAGCTGCCTCGGCGATATTCAAGTGACCGTCGTGAATGGGTACGAGTAACCCTTTCAGGAACCAAGACCCGCAGAAGTCGACGAATTCGTCGTTTGCTTCCAGTGTTGCACCCAGCTTGGAGTGGATATGCTCTTGGTACGACTCGTATAGCTCCTGCGGCGACGCGAGGCCTTCGGCTTCGGCCAGGCTCTGGCCCTCGTCCAGATTGAGCGAGTGTGGGTGCGGAAAGTCGGTGGCAAATTCTTTGACACCTCCGTTCCCTTCAAACTCAACCTGGACGACCGTGAAATCGCCGTACTGGAGGCTATGGCCGTCTCGCTGCTCGACCACAGTGGCCGTCGCGTAATCAAACCGAGGAAAGACTAATTGCTCACCCACCTTATAACTGTCTCTGGGTTGGTAAAGCGCACCACGCTGAAGTTCGGCCCGAATGGCCATCTCCTCTTGTTGGCAATGGCGCTGCACTACGGCCAAGGCCAGGTTTTCGGTGGGTTGCGGCTGGTTACTTTCCAGGAGTAGGCTATACAGATGCTCGATATCGTCGGCGTCTACGGTGAATTGGTCTTGCCAGTAAGTGGAAGTTTGAGTTTTGCGCTGTGTCAATGAGATGAGTCTCCCAATATGAGGAATTTCGTGCTCTTTCTACACTAAAAGAAAAGTATACCAGTCTTCACCCGCCTTGACAAATCAAGCTTCCCAAAGCGAGTCGGCTGGCAGCCCCGGTGCCGGACGAGAGGCGCGCCTGCCCGGCTGAGAGTGTACCTTCCAACTGGGGGGTAATTTATCGAATCATCTATCTCGTGGTATCATACCCTTGCTCATCTTGGAGGATGATCGATCTGTGAAAGGGTACCGGGCACATCTTCTGGCAATCACTCTCTACGCCTTGTTGGCGGTGGTCCTCACCTGGCCGCTGGTGTTGCACATTACCACCCATATTCCCGGCAGCGCGGTCTGGGCTTTCGATGAGTCCACCTTTGTGTGGAACATGTGGTGGTTCAAATTCAGCCTCCTCGACTTGGGCCAGTCGCCCCTGCAAACAGGTTACATCTTCTATCCTTTGGGTATTGACCTGGTGCTCTATACGTTCAATTTCTTCAACGCACTGCTCGGTCTTCCGTTTCAGATGCTTCTGTCCCTAACATTGGCCTCAAACCTGGTAATCCTCCTAACTTACGTGATGAGCGGCTATGGCACCTACCTATTGGTGTTATATCTTCTGGTAAGTGGTCGTCAGCGAGGCAGGGGCGAAGTTGACATCCTGCAATATAAGCTCGCGGCCTTTGTCGCCGGAGCGGTCTACGCCTTCGCCGCCAGCCGGATGATTTATGCTGCTCTGGGACACTACGATATGGTGACGGCCCAATGGTTCCCCTTCTATACCTTATTCTTGCTAAAGGCGCTGCGAGAGCCGGGGTATCGGAACGCCATCGTAGCTGGCGTCTTTGCCGTTTTTGCCCTTCTGGCCGAGATGATCTATGGTGTATTCCTTCTCTTTCTCACTCTCATCCTGCTCTTCTTCGAACTGCGCGCGGGCAAAGCACCCCAGCCTGCCTCCTACGTGCCATCTAGCCGGGGGCATCTGGCGTATCGTGTATCGCCGGGCGGCTATCATCTGCTTCGCATGATTCCTCCTCTCGCTGTGATGGCATTGACAGTGGCGATCCTCTGGTCACCGGTGATGATACCCATCCTGCGCGCCTTTGTCCAGGGAGACTTCTCGCTGGTTGGCTGGGGTGAGGGACTCAAACTTTCGGCTGATCTGGTCGGCTGGTTCACACCCACATCGCTGCACCCGCTATTCGGCGCTGACGACTGGCCTGCACATCTGCGTACCGTCGTCGAGGGCAATGCTCCCTTCCGGGACGTGAACACCGTCTTTCTGGGCTATGGTGTTCTGGTGCTGGCAGTTATCGGTGCCGTTGGGATGCGGAAGCAGGCTCGTGCCTGGACCTGGGCTGCGGTCATCTTCGCCGTGTTTACACTGGGACCCTTGCTTCAGATCAATGGGCAGTTTCTTTTTCCTCTCGATAATCTGTTGCGGGAGCAGGGACTTACCCAAGACGTGACGTTTCCTATGCCCTTTGCTCTCCTGCACTACATCCCAATCATCAAGGCCAATCGTGTGCCTAATCGATTCAGTGTGGTCTTAAGCCTGGCGTTGGCTGTCCTGGTAGGTTACGGCACATACTGGATCCTGGCCAAGGTAGCAGGCAGCAGGGTAGCAGGTAACAGGGTAGCAGGTGGCAAGGTAGCAGGTAATAGCTCGACAGGCGATGACGCGGCGAGGTCATTACGTGCTAACGTGTTACTTGCTACCCTGTTACCTGCCACCCTGCTACTTGTAATTGTCTTGTTCGATCAAGTGTCCGTTCCTTTGCCGTTGACCGATGCTCGGGTGCCGGGGCCTTACACGACGCTTGCCGCCGAAGCGGGGGACTTTGCGGTGCTTCAACTGCCGCTGGGCTGGCGCAACAGCTTTGGCACGTGGGGGGCAGAGCGGACACAGTTGCAGTACTACCAGTCGTTGCATCATAAGCGCATGCTGGCTGGCAACATCTCGCGCGCCCCTGATTTCAAATTTGAGTACTTCACCCGTATCCCTCTTTTCCGCGCGCTGACCGATACCGAGCTCTACCGCGAGGTGGATGCTGAGACGTTGGACCGTGCTGGTGACCAGGCGGAAGAGTTGATGGCCCTTTACGACGTTCGTTATCTGATCGTCCACGAACCAATTCATCTGCGCTATCCCTATGTAGACACCATGCCTACCACCCGCAACCTGGCCTTCTTGCTGCTCCCCCTGGACTCGGAGCCGGTAGCCAGCGGTGACGGTGCGACCGTTTACCGGGTGATCCAGCCATCCCTCCCCGACCCCTTACGGGTGGATTTTGGTGATTGGACCTCGGCCCCCTACCGCGGCCGCGGCTGGGCAGACGACGAAGAGGTCTTCGCCGCTACTGGCAATTGGGTGCTGGGGACAGAAGCATCTTTCTTCTTTCCGGTACGCGATGCGGGCGACCGGCATCTGTCTATGCAGATTGCGCCCTTCACCTATTCAGGCGCGGCGCCGCAAACATTGACCCTGTCCCTCAATGACCAGCCGCTGGACGGGGCCTGGGTGTTGGACGCGGGCTGGCAGGTG
>JAUVPY010000109.1 GCA_030598425.1 Anaerolineae bacterium | reverse complement strand
GATGATATGGCCGAATTCGTCCTCGACCTTCAGCGCAACATCCCCAGCGCCTTTGACAGCGAAGACTACCGACAGCGAGCGGAAGCCATCGTGCGGGAGATGGAGGGAGCGCGCAATCAAACGCTGAAAAAACTGGAGGCCGAAGTCGGACGCCGGGAGTTTGCTCTGGTACAAACAGCCATGGGCTTGGTAGTGGCGCCGGTAGTCGAAGGCCAGGTGCTCAACCCCGACCAATATGCCCAACTCCCCGAGGAGGCTAAAGGCGGGTTTGAAGCTCATCGCCAGGACTTGCAGCACGAGCTTGAATACGCGATGCGCGAAGTGCGGGCGCTGGAAAAAAAGACCAAAGAGAAGATGCGCACCCTCAATCAGGAGGTGGCTGACTTTGTTGTCGGAGACTGCATCGATGACGTAAACGAGAAATATGCCGACTTCGACGAGGTAATTGAATACCTGGCGGAGGTCCGCAAGGACGCCGTCGAGAATATCGCCGATTTTCGCCAGGGAGGGGAGACCGATCAGGAAGATGAAGCCAACGCGGCGCCACCTCGACTGCCAAGAAAGCCAGTCGACCCGTTCAGACGATATGTGGTAAACGTCGTCGTTGACCACAGCCGATCGGAGGGCGCGCCAATTGTCTACGCGACTAACCCAACCTATCGCAGCCTGGTAGGGCGTATCGAGCAAGAAGTCCATTTTGGTATGTTGACCACCAACTTCACCCACATTCAGGCTGGTTGCTTGCATCAGGCCAATGGCGGCTATCTGGTGGTGAACGCCCACGATCTGTTGCGCTATCCTTTCTCCTGGGATGCGCTCAAGCGAACCATCAAGAATCAGGAGATCAGGACAGAGATGATGGACGAGGCCTTGCCGGTCACCGCCACCACCGCCCTCGAGCCGGAAGCCATCCCCTTCAAGGCCAAGGTTATCCTGATTGGGGACCTTGGCACCTACTATATGCTCTATAACATCGATGAGGATTTTCGGAAGCTATTCAAGGTGCGGGCTGACTTTGGCTATACGATGGATCGCACTCCCGAAGCATTGCAAAACTACACCGAATTCATCGCCTCACGGGTTCGAGAGGACGGCTTGATACCCTTCGACCGGGCGGCTGTCGCCAAAGTTATTGAATTTGGCGCGCGAATGGCGGAAGACAAGGAGAAGCTGGCCGCTCGCTTTGTGGACGTGGTAGAAGTGATCCAAGAGGCCAGCCATTGGGCAAGCAAGAACGGCCGTGACGTGGTCACCGGCGCTGATGTGGACCAGACTGTTGAAGAGCGACGTTACCGCGCCAGCCATCTGGAAGAACGAATCCAGGAGCGCATCCTGGAGGGAACTATCCGCGTCCAAACTGAGGGAGAGGCAGTGGGCCAGGTCAACGGGCTGAGTGTGCTGAGCATGGCCGATTACGAATTTGGCGTCCCTTCGCGCATCTCTGCTCGAACCTATATGGGGCGTGGTGGCGTGGTTGCCATTGACCGTGAGGCCAATCTGGCTGGTGATATCCACAACAAGGGCGTGCTCATTTTGCAGGGCTACCTGGGCGGGAAATATGCCCACGAAAAGGCCCTCAGCCTGGCGGCCAGCCTGACGTTTGAGCAGAGCTACGACCGCATCGATGGCGACAGTGCCAGCTCTACCGAGCTATACGCACTCCTGTCGAGCTTGAGTGGTCTGCCCATCCGCCAAGATCTGGCCGTGACCGGATCGGTGGACCAGCAAGGTCGGGTCCAGGCCATCGGGGGCGCTAACGCCAAGATCGAGGGCTTCTTTGACGTCTGCCAGGCGCGCGGGCTGACTGGCACTCAGGGAGTTCTCATCCCCGCCGATAACGTGCGGCATCTGGTCCTGCGGCCTGACGTCGTAGAGGCGGTGGGGAGCGGCAAATTCCATATCTATACCGCGGAGACCATCGACCAGGGCATTGAATTGCTGACCGGGGTGCCAGCCGGCGACGCCGACGAAGCGGGCAACTACCCCGAAGGAACTGTCAATTACCTGGTTCAGCAAAGACTGCTGGAAATGGCGGAGGAGAAAGAAGAGGACGAAAATCCCTCCTCGTCCGAGGCCGACCAGGCTAAAGGAGACGCGACCGAGGAAGATTCGGAGGAGGATTAAAGGGATCGGCAAAACAACAAATCTGCAACTCAGCAATACTACCTTTCGTTCCCCCTCGGATCTGTCCGCCGTGCCTCACCATAAACAGATACACAGTGGCGATCTGTTTGCTGATTTGCAGATTTATCGATTTGTCGATTTGCAGATTTGCTGATTTGTTGATTTGCCCGTTACGCCTCAATCGTGGAGCGTGCCGCCTCGGCCAAACTGGCAAACCCTTCCGCGTCGTGCACGGCCATATCAGCAAGCACCTTGCGATCTAGCTCGATACCAGCCTCTTTTAACCCATACATAAACCGGCTGTAGCTCAAACCATTCTGCCGGGCGGCCGCGTTAATACGCGTAATCCACAAACGGCGAAAATTGCGCTTTCGAGTCCGCCGGTCGCGATAGGCGTACCACAGCGATTTCATCGTCGCTTCATTGGCGCGCCTGAAGAGGCGATGCTTAGTCCCTCGCTGCCCCTTGGTCTGGGCAAGTATCTTCTTGTGCCGTTTTTGGGTCCGAGGACCCGCTTTCACTCTAGTCACGAGACATCTCCATCTACAAATAATGGCTTAATGTGTTGGTTGTCGCCTATCGTTTCTTGCCGAGATAAGGCGCCAAGCGCTTTACGCGCTTCTTGCTTCCCGGATTCTCCACCTCGATCATCTGATCGAACAACACCTTTACCCGGTGAGACTTTTTGCGACGCAGGTGACTCTTACCGATCTTGGTGCGCATCAGCTTGCCCTTGCCAGTGTAACGAAAACGCTTGGCAGTCGCCTTGTGGGTTTTGATCTTTGGCATGATCCTCTCAACTCCTAACATCAGAACTCACCCCCCTTGCTTCGGGGGGTGTATTATCTACTTGATACGCTCCGCACTTTTATGCGAAGCGACAAAAGAAAATGGACAGTCTGGGACACGAAGTCCACAAACGGACCAGTCGAGGCCTACACTTTGGACGGTGCCAGGATCATCAGCATTGTGCGGCCTTCCATCTCGCCCGCTTTCTCAACCACGGCAACGTCACTCAGTTCGTCAGCGATCCGGTCGAGCAGGACCCTGGCAACTTCAGGGTGAGTGATTTCTCGACCTCGAAAGCGAATGCGAACCTTGACCTTGGCTCCCCTTTGAAGAAACCGGCGCGCGTCACGGGTCTTGTAGGCTATGTCGTGCTCGCCGGTCTTGGGGCGCAGACGGATCTCCTTGACCTCCGTTTGCTTCTGAGACCTGCGGGCCTCACGCTCTCTCTTGGACCGTTCGTAGAGGAACTTGCCGTGGTCCATCAAGCGGCAAACAGGCGGCTGAGCGTTGGGAGCTACCTCTACCAAATCGGTATCGCGCGTACTGGCGATTTGAAGCGCTTCATCAATGGGGACCACACCGAGTTGACCCCCGTCCTCGTCAATCAGGCGGACTTCTGACGCCCGAATTTCCTCATTGATACGCTGGTCTTTGCTGCTGATTTCTTTTTCTCCTTCTCTACCTCCGTCGCAGGCTGAGGCGGTCACCGGCGACGCCTACAAAAAGTTAACAGCCAACGGCTTTTTGGCCAGTTTGAAAGTCAACCCTCTCACAAGCCACGGCTGGCGACACCAAACTATAGCATAGTTACGCCCTTTCGTCAAATTAATGCTACGTCTGACCCAATTTAGGGTGCGTTCAAACCGATTGCCATTTTTGACGATACTCCTTAACGGTGGTATGATTTTGTATGGCCTAAGGGTCAGTGTTGCCCCCCAATCCCGGACACGCCGTGTAAAGGGGGGTTTTTCTTTGGAGCGAGCTGCACCATCTTATAGACCCGCACTCGAGCTATCACCTATCCTGTTCCATTCCTTGAAAAGGTATGGTTGAATATGCGCGTTGGCATTGACGCACGCCTGGTCTACTACAGCCGGGCCGGAATCGGGCAATATATCATGCGGTTGGCCGGAGCAATGGCCAGCCTGAACACCCACCACGATGAGTTTGTCCTTCTGCAGAGTCGGAAGGACGGCACACAGATTGTAAATGGCCGTAACTTCAGCCGCGCGTCACTGTGGACACCCAGCCACCACTGGGCCGAGCAAATCACACTAAGATTTGAGACAGGACATCTGCAATTGGATCTGCTCCACAGCCCCGATTTCATCCCCCCTTTCCGGCGTAACTGCAAATCCGTCATCACCGTTCACGACCTGGCTTTTCTGCTTTACCCTCACTTCCTGACCAAAGAGGCGGCGCGCTACTACGGCCAGATTGATCAAGCTGTTCGCAACACGGATCACATTATCGCCGTCTCGGAAAGCACTCGGCAAGATACAATTAAGCTGCTGGGGGTCTCTGAACGGAGAATCACCGTCATCCACGAAGCAGCCAACCCCATCTATCGACAGGTGGATACGGATGAGGCCCGCCGTCGCGTGTCCGAAATGTACGGCCTCGATCGAGACTTCGTCTTATTTGTGAGCACCATCGAGCCGCGCAAGAATCTTCCGAGCTTACTACAGGCCTATCGCAAACTGCTCGATGACTACCAGGTCCCTGAGGGGCTGGCTTTGGCGGGTTCACAAGGCTGGCTCAGCGAAGAAGTCTACAATATGGTCGAGACACTCAACCTGGAGGAGCACGTCCGCTTCTTGGGGCGGGTACCATCAGAGGATCTGGTTTACCTGTACAATGCCGCCCGGGTGCTGGTGCATCCGTCATTCTATGAAGGCTTCGGCCTTCCCCCGTTGGAAGCCATGACCTGCGGCACGCCAGCGATTGCATCTAATGTGTCGGCCCTACCTGAGGTGGTGGGCGATGCAGCCATCCTCGTCGACCCTCACGATATCGATGGTCTCACAGTGGCCATGTGGCGGGTGCTGACCGATGGAGACCTTCGCGCCAACTTGATCACCAAAGGGTTGAAGCGCGCCAGCCTGTTCTCCTGGGAGCGCGCCGCTCAAGAGACCCTGGATGTATATCGGCGGGTAGTGGAATGACGCAGAGACGATGCGACTTCTGCTGCTAACTCCCCAGTTGCCCTATCCTCCCCACCAGGGAACCAGCCTGCGCAATTTCAACCTCATCGCGCAATTGGCCAAACGGCACCAAGTCTGCCTGCTGACCTTCCTGGAAGCAGACCAATCTCTCGACGACGCCGGCCCGTTGTTGGAGCTATGCGAATGGGTTGACACGCTGCCCGTTCCCTGGCGGAACAACACCACCCGTCTACGTCAAATGCTAACCACGCGCCGTCCGGATATGGCCTGGCGGCTGTGGTCACCCGCCTTTCGCGACCGGCTGGCTATGCGAATGGCTGAGACCCCCTTCGATGTAGTTGAGATCGAGGGTATCGAGCTGAGCCCCTACGTTCCCGCCATCGAAGCAGTTCAGCCGCGCCCGCTGATGGTATACGACGATCACAACGCTGAGTGGGTTCTACAAAAGCGTGCTTGCTTTACGGACCTGCGCATCCCCCGGCGCTGGCCGGCGGCCGTTTATTCCTTCGTACAGTGGATGCGCCTGAAAGGCTACGAAGCCGACGTATGCCGCCGCGCCGATCGCGTCGTTGCCGCGTCGGAAGCCGATCGAGACGCGATCCTGGCCGTGGCACCGGGCGTGACGGTCAGTGTTGTGCCCAACGGCGTTGACTTAGATGAGTACACGGGTTACAATGGGCCGGTCCAGCCCTTTGATCTGGTGTTCACCGGCAAGATGGACTTCCGACCAAACGTGGACGCTATGCTTTGGATGGGACGAGACGTGTGGCCCCTCATCCGGCATCGCCACCCCAGGGCGAAGATGGTCATTGTTGGGCAACGCCCCCACCCCAGGCTGGAACCGCTGCGCGAGGTCAGCGGCATCACAATTACCGGCTGGGTGCCCGATGTACGGCCCTACATCGCCGGGGCCACGGTTTATGTAGCCCCACTACGGGTGGGAGGTGGCACGCGCCTGAAACTGCTTCAAGCTATGGCCATGGACGCGTCAATTGTGGCTACCTCGCTGGGGGCTGAGGGATTCCCGGTAACGCACGGTCGCGAGCTGCTGTTGGCCGACACTCCTGGGGATTTTGCCCAAGCCGTGTTATGCCTGTTGGAAGACCCGGAAAAACGCGCCCAATTGGGCAGGGCAGCTCGCAATTTCGTGGAAGCCACCTATGGTTGGGATGCCTTGGTGCCTAAGTTGGAGGCCCTATATGTCCGATAAGCGAAAACCTGTTGTCATCTTGGCCTGCCAAGTAATGCAAAGCCTGATCCAACCTCACCTGCTCGACGATGGTGACACCCCTACCACCTATTTGGACTACGGCCTCCACATCCGACCGGAGAAGATGACACCCGCCCTCCAAGATCAGCTCGATGCGCTGCCCGAGCCCAGCCTGGTGTTGATCGGCTATGGTCTGTGCGGCAACGGACTGGATGGGCTCAAGGCTGGCCCCCACACACTCGTCATCCCTCGCGCCGACGACTGCATTACCATCTTGCTCGGCTCATACCAGGCCTACATTGAGGCTTTTCGCGAGGAGCCCGGCACTTACTACCTTACCAAGGGTTGGCTGGAAAGCGGCAGCGACCCACTCAAGGAGTATCGCGAGTACGTAGACCGATACGGGACTGAGAACGCCGATTCGCTCATTGATATGATGTATGGCCAGTACAAGCGTCTTTGCTTTGTAGCCCACAGCCAGGCAGACCTGGATGAGTATCGTCCGCAGGCCACGGAGGTCGCTGAATTCTGCGCTCAACGTTGGAGGTTGACCTATGAGGAGCGCATCGGCTCCGACGGGTTGATCCGACGCTTGCTGGAAGCGCCCCAAAGGCCAGGAGACCTGGGAGAGGAATTGGTCGTCATACCACCCGGCGGCACCGTCAAGCAGAAGATGTTCCTTCGTATGTAGAACACGTCTATTACCCGCATAGGTAAACCATGCACAACGCCATCACCGATGTCGAGGGGATCGAAGTTGGCCATTGGACTGACCTGGAGGCGGCCACCGGCTGCACAGTCATCCTGTGTCGCCAGGGGGCAGCGGGAGGTGTGGACGTGCGTGGCTCAGCGCCCGGCACCCGTGAGACTGACCTGATGCGCCCGATGAGTCTGGTGCAACAGGCCCACGCCGTGCTGCTGACCGGCGGCAGCGCCTACGGCCTGGACGCGGCGGGCGGCGTGATGCGTTGGTTGGAGGAACGGAGCATCGGCCTAAACGTGGGTGTGGGCGTGGTGCCTATTGTCGCCTCGGCCGTACTATTTGACCTGGCCATCGGGCGACCTGATGTACGTCCCGGCTCGGATGCCGGTTACGCTGCCTGCCAGTCGGCGAACGCCGGGCCGGTCGATGAGGGATGTGTTGGCGCCGGGACGGGTGCCACGGTCGGCAAGCTGCTGGGGCCTGCCCTTGTCACCAAGAGCGGCCTGGGCACGGCTGCACGACGTGTCGCTGGCCAGGTGACGGTCGGCGCTCTGGTGGCGGTCAATGCGCTTGGCGACGT
>JAUVPY010000311.1 GCA_030598425.1 Anaerolineae bacterium | reverse complement strand
CTATGACCGGAGAGAGCTTCATCCGTTTAGAAACCCTGTTCATTCTTGGGATAGGCTTGTTGGCCTTCGTCTTGGATACTGTGGGCGGTGTCCTATTTGGAAAGTTGTTGTACCTTTTCTCCGGAGGAACGTTCAATCCGCTTATCGGGGCGGCCGGCATTAGCGCCTTTCCGATGTCAGCTCGCGTTGTGCAAAGGGTTGGGCAGGAGTATGATTTCGACAACTTCCTGCTGATGCATGCTATGGGAGCCAACACAGCCGGTCAGCTTGGGAGTGTGGTGGCTGGCGGCGTAGTCCTTGCGATGCTGACCGGCCTCTTCTAGGCGTACTTCACGTCGCGAACTTGGCACTACGTATTCTACGTTGTGCAGCACTTGAAACCGCTACGAGCTTGATGGGAGAGAACCGTGGCGGTTTTCGATTCTTGGAATATGTGGCGCACCTGTTCAGGGTTTAGGCTAAGGCCGGCTGGGCAAGTTCCGCGCCGCGCTGAAGGGCCTGCACGTTCGGCTCGAGCATGGTTCGCTTGCTTTCTGGTAAGTGGTCGCGCAGGGCCTGGACCACCGTTTCCAGTGACAGTATACCGGTGACAGCCACCAAGGCTCCCAGCGCCACCATGTTCGCCATCCTGACATTTCCTAGGTCAGAAGCGATGTCGTTGGCCGGGACGGGGACATAGCCTATGTCAGAGCGGGCTGCCACGTGTCTCTTCTTTCTCGAGCGGCTCCTATATTGGCGGTGGCCGATACCAAAAGCGCGACGCGCGCGTAGGAGGCGCTTTTGCGTTGTGACTCGAGGGGGCGGCCTGCCGGCGATTCCACCAGCCTTTTAGTGATCCCCACACCCCTTGCCTGCCCCTCGCTGGGCCTACACACCTCGAGTCAGCCGGCTCCCCGTCATACTTGGTTTCAGCAAAACCGAGATTGCTCTTCCACGAGCCAGCGTAGTTGACCGCGTCGATCTCCGGTTTTAACGCGCGTAACGTGTCCTGAAGACGTTCGGTGTCCTTCGATGCCAGGACGTGCTCAACTTCGGCCATCAGCCGACGAGTCTCATTGACGAGAGCTTCAAGCGCCTCGGCACTCTCGTCTGGAATAAGCCCGTGTTTGGCTCTCAGCATGGCCATAGCCACGGTTGCGTCATAAGTAACCCGTACAATGTCATCGCCCGTCATCCACTCGGTTTCATAGTTCAATACGTATTTCCAGGTGGACGCGAGCAGGGCTCGCCGATGGTCTTCCAGTGAGCGGAACAGCAGGCGATAACCATTGCGTTCCGGCTCCTCAAACGCGATGCTGCCAGGATCAAGGAAGGGTACAAGTGGAGCGATAGAAGGTTGTAGTCGTCCGGCGGCACCGAATCGGGCTAACAGATCGTCACAGTAGGCTATGGTTGCCATCACCGAATCGTGATCTTGGCGGGGTAGCCCAATAGTGAAGCGTAGGCTCAGACATTCGCATTCCAGCGACAGCGCATCCTCTATTGTCTTTTCTATGGCTGGATTGCTGTAGTCTTTGCCCATAGCCTGGCGAACCTGGGGATCGTGCGAGCCCATTGGAATCTGCAGCGCGAGGTGGGGTAAGGCGTCAGTCATATCCTGCAGAAACTTTCGGGGGGTGGGCCCCAGCAGGTCCAGGTAGATCAGTTTCGGGAAGCCCCGCATTGCCTGCAGAAAGCGATAGGCATAGTCCATGCCGGCCTGGGTAATGTCGCAGGGCACGTACACGGAGCCATTATCGTAGCCACGCACATTTTGCAGGTCGCGTGCCAGAGCCTCAGGTGAGCGGTAGGTAGGTGTTTCGTGTCCGTGGACTCGCTGGTAAGCATAGGCTGAACCACTGCAGGTAAGGCAATTGTGGATGCAGCCGCGGGCCATCAGCCCGACCGCCGCAGGGTAGTCTTTCTGGTAGTTCAAAGACGAGTTGTTGCCTCGAAAAGCCAGGTCGTCCAGCGAAGCTGGCGGCGGTTCCGAGAGATTCTCTACAACCTGCCCTGACCGAGTGCGCCAGGTGAGGCCAGGCACCTGGTCGGGTGCGCCCCCGAGCGACAGGCATTCTAGCAATCGCAGCAGAGGCCTCTCAGTCGAATCACCGCACAGAACATAGTCCACTTGTGGGTAGACAATCAGTTCGCGATGATAGTATGTAGCTGCGAAGCCTCCCAAAGTGATCGGTGTTTCGGGGTGAAGCGCTTTGACGATTTGGGCCACTGCCAGTGCGCCTTGCGCGTGCGACAGCCAATGGAAATCGATTCCGAAGGCAATTGGGTTGAGGTCAGCGATGGCCTGTTCGGCATCGAATTGGGCATCGTCAAGCATATGCTTGGCTAGATTCAAGAGGCAAACGTTATATCCCGCGTGTTCAAGGTATTCGGCGAGTGAAGCGTAGCCCAGCGGAAAGATCTCAAGCGCTAAGGGAGCGGGCGCAAAGTCGGCAATCGGGCCATAGAGGATTGCCTCCTGCCGAAAATCGTAAACGCTGGGTGCATGGAGCAACACTAGATCCGGTTCAGGCATCAAGAACGACCTTTATGCTACCACAAAATACGGTAAAGCGTTGTGGAAACTTTATCTATCCCCTGTTGATCGGGGACTCTCCAACTCACGAGTGCCCAGGATCACGCCATCTCGAAATTTGGGATGGCCGACAACGTGCCATTGTGAAACAAATCTGGTATTTCGGAGAGAAAGACGGGGAGTGAGGTCGACTCGATCCTTGGGCACAGAGCAGCACACGCTAGGGCCACAGAAGGAAGCCTTGTGTTGGACGGAACTTTCGTGTATCTTGTGCATTTGGCAGCTCCACTTTGCCGACGTGGGCGGGCATCAAATCGATCTCGATCTGATGTGTCAAAACGGCTGCCAGACTTACCTCTTCTCTCGGGGCGGTGGAGCTTCCGCCCACTTGACTTCCGTGCCTTTTAAGTAAGCATCTATACTCTCGGCAGCTCGGTGGGCCGTGGCAATGGCCGTTATTACCAGGTCAGGCCCGTGGACGTTATCGCCTGCGGCAAACACACCTTCGCGTGAGGTAGCTCCCACTTCTTCGTCAGTTACGATCAGGCCCCAATTGTGGGTGGCCAGATCCTGAGTCTTGTCGCTGACGTAGGGATCGGGCCAGTAACCTATGGACAGTATCACATTGTCGACTTCCTGGATAAACTCTGAGCCCTCGATGGGCACCGGTCGCCGGCGGCCAGAGGAGTCGGGCTCGCCCAGTTTCATTTTGATTACCTTCATCGCCTTCACACGCCCATTATCATCTCCGATGAACTCTACGGGCGCTTGCAGATACTTGATATCCGTTCCTTCATCAATGCATATGTAACGTTCGGTCTTGTTGCCAGGCATCTCGGCTTCTGTGCGACGATAGACAATCGTCACCTCTTCGGCGCCCAATCTAACCGATGTACGGGCGCAGTCAACTGCTGTGTCACCACCACCGATGACAGCCACCCGCTGGCCCACAACTGGCGTTTCGCGCATGCCTGGCGGGAGCATATCGAATGGCACGTTGGCGCGGACCAGCAAATCGGTAGCTTTATAGATTCCCTTCAGATCCTCGCCGGGGATGTTCATCGTGGCCTCGACAGCAGCTCCCGTTCCCAGGAATACGGTGTCGTACTCTTCAAGTAGGTCGTCAACCGTGATAGCCTCCCCAATGCGGGTGTTGGTGATAAACTTAACACCCGCATCTTCCAGATCCTGAATCTTGTCCATCACTATCTTCTTGTCGAGTTTGAAACTGGGGATACCGTAGATCAGCACGCCACCCGGCACCGGCCACGCTTCGTAGACTGTCACTTCGTGCCCGATCTTTACCAGGTCTTCGGCCACCGTGATGCCCGCCGGCCCCGACCCAACCACGGCCACTCGCTTCCCAGTTTTTTCCTCAGGTACCTCGATGGCCAGCGCTCCGTGTTGCCGGGCATAGCTGGTAACACAGGCTTCCAGCTTGCCGACGGAAATCGACCCGCAGCCCTTCAGCAAACCACAGCCGTCCTGACATATGTTGGGACACACCCGGCCACACACCTCGGGCAAGGGGCTGGTCGCGGCAAAGACTTTCGCGGCCCCGATGAAGTCGCCTTGGCTCATGAGCCAGAGGGCTTCCGGCACATCATTTCCGGCTGGGCATCTCAGCATACACGCCTGGGGTTCAGGGCATTGAACGCAGCGCGCAGCTTCAGCCATACCGTCCTCCTCACAATAGCCCAGGACTGCCTCCTCGAAATCCTGGATCCGCTCCTCAACGGGCCGCATGCTGTATTTAACGGCTTTGGTAAGAACACGTGCTCTACGATCAATGTCTCGGTAACCGGTTTCGGAACTCATAGCTCCCTCCTTTTTCTAAAAGCTGATCGGTATCTTGTTCCAATCTACTGCTGCTTTTTGAATCAGGTTGTAGACTTCGTCTTGCAGGGCGACGTAAGGGTCGGT
>JAUVPY010000153.1 GCA_030598425.1 Anaerolineae bacterium | reverse complement strand
TCAGCCTCGACTGTCTCTACGATAGCCTGGTTACCTGACCGTGAGTCAAATCGTCATTGTTGACGCGGGCATAGGCAACCTGCGTAGCGTGCAAAAGGGCTTTGAGCACGTGGGCGCGACGCCAACCATCACTGATGATCCGGTGGTCGTCACCGAGGCGGACGCAGTGGTGCTGCCCGGCGTGGGCGCGTTCGGTGATGGGATGGATGGCCTGCGTTCGCGCGGCCTGGATAGGGCCGTTTTCGAATCGATTGAACGTGGGGTTCCTCTTTTCGGCATCTGCGTGGGACTGCAATTGCTCTTTGAGGAAAGCGAGGAGATGGGGACCCACCGCGGCCTGGGCGTTCTTCCAGGACGGATCGCTCGCTTTCCTACGCATCTGACAGTGCCTCATATGGGCTGGAATCAGATCGAACAGCGCGGTTCGCACCCCCTACTGACCGGCGTCCCCGAAGGTGCCTTCACGTACTTCGCTCATTCTTACCACGTCGTCACCGATGACGAGTCCATCGTCGTGGCTACCACCGACTATGGCGGGCCTTTTCCGTCGGTCGTCGCCCGTCACAATGTGTGGGCCATTCAGTTCCACCCGGAAAAGAGCCAGCAGGTGGGTCTGAGGGTGTTACAGAATTTTGTGGAAAGAATCACAAAGGGATTTGACAACTCGTTCGATCTTGGGTAAAATTCCCCTTTGGAAAAAATGAAATCGCTCGTAGGGATGGGAAATCTTGATCAATGTCCCCGGGCGGTGTGTCGGCGGCCGCCCTGCTCATCTTTTCCCTCCTGCCTTGATGCATAAGGCAGGATGCTTTTTTGTCCGAAAACCTTCCCGGAAGCTTGAGGATTGCCGTCAAATGTCAGGATCGGCAGAACTTACTGTGCTTTGTGCAAATTATGATATCACCGAAGCTTCCGGGAAGGTAAGTCCTTTTTCTGCAAATCATTCTAATCCAAGGAGGATAGTAGATATACAATGCATGGAATGACCACTTTTGAGACGTTCGCCATCTTCGGTGTGCTGGGCGTTGCTGTCTTGGGCCTGGCCTACGCAATCTTCTTGCGTTGGCAGATTCTGAAGGAGGACAAGGGCACGCAAGAGATGCAGGAAGTGTGGCAGAGCATCAAAGACGGAGCCGATGCCTATCTCAACCAGCAGTTGCGTACCATTTTGCCCTTTATCGGCTTTCTGACCGTGGCCTTGTTCTTTAGCGTGTGGATCGTCAACCCCACGCCCGAAGCGGTAGAGACATTCGGCGATCAGGCGCGCATCTATATCGCCTTTGGCCGGTCAATTGCATTCGCAATGGGTGCTGGCTTCTCGCTGGCCGTCGGTCAGATTGGAATGCGTATGGCTGTTGAAGGGAACGTGCGCGTGGCGAGCGCCGCCCGTACCAGCTTTGGCGATGCGCTGCAGATTGCCTACCGGGCCGGTACCATCACCGGTATGCTGACCGACGGGCTGGGGCTGCTGGGTGGGACGCTGATATTTATCCTCTTTGGCAAGGCTGCCCCTGATGCTCTGCTGGGCTTTGGCTTTGGTGGAACTCTGATCGCGCTCTTTATGCGGGTGGGCGGTGGCATTTACACCAAAGCCGCCGACGTCGGCGCAGACTTGGTAGGCAAGGTGGAAGCCGGGCTGGAGGAGGATGACCCCCGTAACGCCGCCGTCATCGCCGACCTGGTAGGTGACAACGTCGGCGATTGCGCCGGTATGGCCGCCGACATCTTTGAGAGCTACGAGGTCACCATCGTCTCCGCGTTGATCCTGGGTCTGGCGCTGGTGCGCATCACCGGCGATTTGAACTGGATCGTTTTCCCGCTGCTGGTGCGCGGCATCGGCGTGCTGTCGTCGATTATCGGCACCTATCGAGTGTCGGGAGGCACCGAGGGAACTGGCCCCGACGCTATGCGGGCCATCTTCCGCGGCTACCTCACCTCGGCGGCCATTTCAGTAGTCTTGTTTGGCATCCTGGCGTTGCTTTATATGCGCGACGTGCCGGGCGGTTGGTGGCGTCCGTTCCTGGCCACGACGGTGGGTGTGTTGCTGGCCATTGTGATTGACCGTCTGACCGACTACTTCACCGGAACTGAGGGCGCCCCCGTCGAAGAAATCCGCGAAGGCACCGACGCCGGCCCGGCGACCACCATCCTGGCCGGAATTGGCGTTGGCTACGAATCGACGGTGTGGGCCGCCCTGGTTATTGCTGCTACGATCTTCGCCGCCATCCTCATCTACGGCACCATCCCTGGTTACTCGGAGATTGAGACCATAGCCTTCATCCTATATGGCGTGGCTTTGACCGGTATCGGTATGCTGACCCTGACCGGCAACAACGTGGCCATGGACTCCTTCGGCCCCATTGCCGACAACGCCAACGGCATTGGTGAGATGACGGGCATGGATGACCGCGCCCGCCAGATTATGGCCGACCTGGATTCGGTGGGTAACACCACCAAGGCCATCACCAAGGGTATCGCCATCGGCTCGGCCGTCATCGCCGCCGTATCTCTCTTTGGCGCTTTCATCACGGACGTGAGTGTGGTTGACCCCGAAGCTCTGATTAACGGCATCCGTGTGTCACGACCGGTTGTCTTCGTCGGCTTGCTCATCGGTGGTTCTCTTCCCTGGCTCTTCTCATCCTTTTCCATCAGGGCGGTCGGCCGTGCCGCTGGCTTGATGGTCACCGAAGTACGGCGCCAGTTCAAGATCCCCGGCTTGATGGAGGGCAAGGTCAAGCCCGACTACGCCCGGGCCGTGTCCATCTCCACCGAGGCTGCTCAGAAGGAACTGGTCCCTCTGGCCACCATGGCCGTGATCTCGCCCATCATCGTCGGTCTGGTGTTTCAGGTTGAGGCGCTGGGTGGCTTCCTGGTCGGCGTCATCCTATCCGGTCAGTTGCTGGCCGTCTACATGTCTACCGCAGGCGGTGCCTGGGATAATGCCAAGAAGACCATTGAGGACGAACCACGCGACCCGGCCAACAACCTGGGCAAGGGCTCTGAGCGCCACAAGGCCGCGGTGGTGGGTGACACCGTCGGCGACCCGCTCAAGGACACCGCCGGCCCGGCGCTCAACCCCATGATCAAGGTCATCAACCTGGTGGCGCTCATCATCGCGCCCATCATCGTGCAGTTTAAGACCCTGGGTATCGTTGGCTGGCTGGTGGTACTGGCCTTGCTGGCCGTATTCGCCTGGACCATCTGGCAGAGCAAGGGCAAGGTGGCCGGGTTGGCCGATACGACTACGGACGCCGCCGTGCCTGTTGGTGGGACAGAATAAGGGAATCGGACGCCCGCCAAAAAGTCACTTCCGCATATTCTCATAGGAGAACTAGAATGACCGCTGCATTTTGGGTTGCAGCGGTCATTTTATGGACAATGACAGGGGTTTGTTGGTGTATCACCGCCGACGTGAAGCCGTCCGTCGCCCGGGGCGCTGCCAGACCCGCGCCTCGGACCCACGATAGCTGGGGGCGTTGACAAAGAGATTGGTGCAGCGCGCTCGGTCGAGGAGCCGCGACTTGAGCCGCTCTTCAATAGCATCGATATCGTCGGTTGCGGTGATGACGGTCGGCAGACGTGCATTATAGCGATGGTTGAATATCTGGTACAGCTTCTCCTGCGCCCAGGGGGTAGCGCTTTGGGTGCCCAGGTCGTCCAGGACGAGCAACGACGCGTTGCGAATTTCGCCCAAACGTTGGTCGTAGGGGATGGAGCTGTTGGGAGCGTACGTTGCTCGCAGATGGTCGAGCAGATCGGGCACGACAACGAAGAGGGCCGGTTGTCCTTGGCCCACGCGTTCGTTGGCAATCGCCGCTGCCAGATGTGTCTTACCGCAGCCATACCCGCCAGCCAGCAACAGCCAGTCTTCTGGGTTCTTTGCGTAGTTACGAGAAAAAAGGAAGGCCTGTTGCAGACTGGCCACCTGCTCGGCATTGAGTTCCTTTTCCCTCAGGCTGAAATTGTCAAAGGTCTGATCCTCGTGCAGGTCAAGGCTTGACAACTCCGAGGTGGTCTGGTGGGCGCCGCCGCTTCGGAAGTCTGGAGCTAGGATGAGGCAGATATCCCCCAGCTCAGGATCCATCAGCCGCGATTTGATGCGGATGTCTATGGCACCCAAATCGATATTGGAGGTGATCACGGTGGGCAGGCGGGCGTTGTAGCGATAGTTAAAGATCTGGAAAAGCTTCTCCTGCGCCCACTCGGTGCTGTATTGAGTGCCCAGATCGTCCAGAATGAGCAACGGTGCGTTGCGCACTTGGTCGAAACGTTCATCGTAAGTAGTAGGGTTGTGAGGGCTGTAGGTAGCGCGCAGATGGTCTAGCAGATCAGGCACCACCACAAACAGGGCTGGCTGTCCCCGCGCTACCTGCTCGTTCGCAATCGCCGCCGCCAGGTGTGTCTTGCCGCATCCGAACTCTCCCAAGAGCATCAGCCATCCCTGGGGCTTCTCGGCGAAGGCGCGGGCAGCTTCATACGCCAGGCGTAGACTTGTGCGTTGCTCCGGACTGAGATCCAGGTCGGGTTTGAAGCTATCAAAAGTGTGGCGGGCCAAGGAATCTAGATTGCTAACCGCCCTGAGGTCCGATAGACGACGCTCTTCCAGTTGAGTCTGCGTGCATCGGCAAGCTACGAGTTTCCCGAAGTGGGGATGCCCCACCGGCACATCCTCGCGCAGATACCCTGCACCCCCGCAAATCGGGCAGGTGTCCTCCCCGCCTGAAGAAGAGGGTATCTCTTGAGTTGGAGGCATGCTCTCTTGTCGATTTGCCGATTCGGATGCTTGATCAGTGTTTGAAGTAGAGGTCAAACTCGTCGTCGGTAAACCAACGTCGCTTTGTCTCAGTGTCTTGCTGACGTGTTCCATCATCCTTACCTTCAGTTGCCCATCGTTCCAGGATTGCCCGAATGTAGCGCCAATTACGTGCGTTTTTGGTTACCGCGATGTGGAAAGCATCCTCAATCCAACTAGCCGGGTAGCTTTCTTCCGCATCACGTAGTTCGTCGGCCAGAATGGGAGAGAGTAGGCCGATGTTGTCTTCGTACAGTTGAAAGATATTGGGCCGGGGCTCCACCGAGGGCCGATCCACGCCCACCGCGCCCACCGTGCCTACTTCGCCGCTTTGGATGCGCGCCAGTGTCAGTCGTCCTCCCACGCTGTTCAGTACGTACACGTCTTCACCCTCAATCGTGGCGTGCAGCAGCGATCCGCGAGCCACCGCCCGTACCAACCCTTGCGCCAAGGTCGACCCTGGGTCGTCGCCCAGAACCCTCAGTCCGCGCGCCAGGGTTTCGTCGGCGGCCAACTCGGCCTGAGTGACCACCTGCTTTCCCCCACGCTGGCGCAGCCAGATGATGTGTAGCGTGACCTTCAATTCGGCCAGGTCGTCTATGGCCGGCAGCAGTTCGGCGAAGAAGAGATCCGGCACCGAAGTGAAACGCAGTTCTCCGGCCGGAAAACCCTCAAACTTGCTATTTCCCATTAGGCGTTTGCCAGTTTAGGTGCAACGCACTTGCTGTAAAGTGCGTTGCACCTAATTGCCATTTAATAATCTACGGCTTCGCGGTGTATTTCCAGATTGGCGAATTGTGCCAGTTCCTTCTTGAAGTGGACCTTGAAGATACCGGTCGGGCCGCTGCGGTGCTTGGAAACGCGAAGCTCGGCGATACTGGGGAATTCGGTATCCGGGTCGTATAGCTCATCCCGATACACAAACACCACCACGTCCGCGTCCTGCTCGATGCTGCCGCTCTCTCGCAGGTCCGAGAGCATGGGCCGCTTGTCGTGGCGCGACTCCACGGCACGCGAGAGCTGGCTGAGGGCCACCACCGGAATGTTTAACTCGCGGGCCAACCCTTTGAGCGAACGAGAGATGAAGCTGATCTCTTGCACCCGGTTCTCGGAGCGGATGTCGCCGCGCATCAGCTGTAAGTAGTCGACGATGAGCATATCCAGCCCGTGTTCGGCGTGGAGCCGGCGAGCCTTGGTGCGCATCTCGAGAGCGGAGATGGCCGGGGTGTCGTCGATGTAAAGTTGTGAGTCGGAGAGCAGACTGGTAGCCTGGACGAGGGTGGGCCATTCGTCCTCGTGGATCTCGCCCAAACGCAGGCGTTGGCTATCAATGCCCGTCTCGGCGCTGACCAGACGTTGTACCACCTGCTCGTTGCTCATCTCCAGGCTGAAGACGCCCACCCGCTTGGCCCATTTGCGCGCCGCCTGCAACGCGATGGAAAGAGCCAACGACGTCTTGCCCATGCCGGGCCGGCCAGCAATGATGATCAGATCCGAACGCTGGAAGCCGCCCAGCAGCTTGTCGAGATCGGCCAGGCCGGTGGGGACGCCGACAATCTCCCCCTGATGTGCGAACAGGTATTCGATGCGGTCGTAGAATTCGTCAAGCACCTGCCGAATGGGGACCAGATCGCGAGACACCCGCCTCTCGGAGACGCCGAAGACGATGGACTCGGCCCGATCTACAATCTCATCCACATCGTCCACGTCCTGGTAGGCCAGCTTGGCAATCTGACCCGCCGCATCGATGAGACGCCGCAGGATGGCGGTACGTTCGACGATGCGAGCGTAGTATTCCACGTGGATGCTGGTCGGTGTGGCATTGATCAAGGTGGTCAAGTAAGGAGGACCGCCAATATCCGCCAGGTGTTCTCTGCGATCCAGTTCGTCGGTCAGCGTCACCAGGTCGGCCG
>JAUVPY010000262.1 GCA_030598425.1 Anaerolineae bacterium | reverse complement strand
GGGCAGGTCTTGGTCGGTGGTGCACCAGCGGCTGTGGTTGCGGCCGGTGCAGCAGCAGACCTCGACCTCGCTGTGTTGCGCGTTGAGGCGCCCTCAGACAAACCGGCCTTAAGATTGAGCGCATCCGGCAGAAAGGGCAGCCTCTTCATCACGGCTGGCTTTCAAGCCTTTACCGCGCAGTACTTGATCCGGCAGCTGCGGGGCACCCTGGGCGAGCAGGTTGGCCTGGAGAGCAGGGGAAAGACCGAGCGCATCCGGGCCTGGGATTTGGAGATCGTCGACGATTACCAATTACAGCCCGGCTACAGCGGTTCGCCGGTGGTCGACCAAACCAGCGGTGACGTGTTGGGCGTGGTCAGCCACCGGCACGGCGAGGGCAAGAGAGGATTGGCCATTTCCGTCGAAGCCCTCACGAAGATCTGGCCCGACATGCCCCCCAGCCTCATAGCCGATATGGAGCGTCCGGTTGAGCCGTTGCGGCCGCCACCCCCATCCTCCCGTCCGCCGGCGCCGCCGTTAAGCCCACCACCCATCACGCAGGCAGCTTCTCCGGCACAACCCATCCCTCAACCCCGACGTGATCGCAGCTTGTCCTGGGTTCTACTCGTCGGCGGGTTGGCGGTCGTTGTCCTCGTAATACTGGCGCTGCTGGTTGGTTTTCTTGGGAGTCGATTTGGCAGACCGAGCAAGCCAACCGATGTGACAGGTCCGGCCTTTGATGCAACCCCCACACCCGTGGCGACTTTGACGCCCACCATTCAACCCACGGTTACGCCTGGGGTTGCGTGGTTTGAAGACATCACCTTTGCCAGTGGCTTCGACCCGGATACCAGAGCAGGGATCAACCCGGTCAGCTCGTTTCCGGCGGAGACCACCGAGGTCCACGCCATCTTCAGGTACGGCAACATGCCTGCCGGCGCCACCTTCAAGCGAATCTGGCTGGTGGATGGCAACGAAGCGTCCGTCACCGAAGAAGAATGGACCGAGCAACCTGACGGTATCTTCGACCTTCCGCTTCGAAACGAGGGGCAGCCGCTCCCGGCTGGCAACTGGCGGCTCGAGCTATACATTGACGGGGAGCTGCTGAAGGCCGGCAATTTCACCATAGAAAGCTCGCCCTGAGCTAACCCTCAGGGGTTTAGCTTGAAGGTGCCACATTCTGCTAATTATGCAGGATGACGGGCAGATAGACGCTTCTCTGCCCCACTGTTACCTCAAAAGAATCCCACCACGCCCCCCCGGTGGGCGTGGTAATAAACAGGTCGAAGTAGATGACGTGACCATCGGGGGTGCCGGGATCTACGTACAAATCAAAGTCGTTGATGTTGCCGGTGGTGCCCCCGCCGGAGATGGCGGGATAGTCGCTGCTGATATTATAATAGAAGGTGACGTACGGGTCGCTGGTGCTGATGGTGGCAACCACTCCTGTCGCGGTGCTGCCCCCCGGGTTGTGGAGCGTGACGTACAGCTCGATCAACTCCCCCGGGTCGACGATGCCATCGTCGTCGCCATTGCTTTCGCCGAGGTTATCATCATCGACGCCGTAGCCCTCGTATTCCAGCGGGCCTATGTTGCTGAGGGAGATGGTGTAGTAATAGTCGACGCCACCACCAAGACCGCTCCAGTCCGTCACCCTAAGATAATAAGTGCCGCTGGCAGGCAGTGGATACTCGATGTAGGAATCGAGGCCGCCGAAGTCATCGTTCGAGGTGAGTATAGTGGCGCCATCGGTGTCGTATAGGTGGAGGACGGAGTCGAGAAGGGAGCCGCTGGACGCGGCATCGATATCTGCGACGATCAGGTCCCCGGCGTTGCCTGGAAAGGCGTAATAGTCCTCATCACCCCACGGGCAAATTTGGGGATCGGTCAGCGTGGCGCCATAGCTGATCGGTGTTGCCCCCCCGGGCGTGTCGTTGGTCTCGTGAGGATCGCCGCAGGTGAAGTAGCTGATTTCGATGTCGTCCACGCTGATCTCCGCGCCGTCCAGGCCCACGTAGCGCAACGCAATTCGAGCCGGGTTGTGGGAGGAGGCAGGGATGAAGCCGAAGCCGGATTGGCTCCACACCCATTCGCCGACCCAGTTATGGTCGACCCGACCCAGATAGACGTCGTCGCCAAGGCCCCAGTCCCAAGCCCCGTTGACGAACCAGACCTCCAGGTCACAGTTGTCATAGGTATCACGGCACCAATACAGGCTGCCATAGGACCACAACCTCACCATGACGTAATCGGCGCTAAAGGTGGGACTCAGGAGCACTTCATCCTGAGGCAATAGCGCGGGGTCATATAGCACCTCTGCTTTGTAGCTACCGCTATTGGGATTGTAGGTGCCGCTTTGCCAACTCTGGTTGGGGTTAGTCTGGAGGCGAGTCCAACCGGTGGGAGGCACGACCCCAGCTTCGAAGCCCTCGCTTATGGTCGCCTGAACCTCCACGTCAGCGGGCGCCGCTCGTCCCTCACTCTGAACTTGCGGTGCACGTTTAGGGGGCGAGTCTGGCGCTTCACCAGCCTCCTCATCCGGGCCCTGGGCCACCACCGGCAAGGCCGCCAGAAACAGCCAAAGGACCATCAGCATTGAGAGCAAGTAACGCACCGTCGAACGAATGGAAACATCGGTGTTTCTCATGATTCATTCCCCTCCTCTTTGTTTGTGGGCTTGAGGTCCTCGCTTCAGCAAATCACAACGCCGCTCGTCTGACCGAGCGGCGTGCCGGTAGGAGAAGATGGGGTTGGGGCCGGGGGTATGAGTAGATGGGGTAGGAACGTAATCTGGCCGGCCAAGCCCTCAGGTCGCAGCAAACTCTATTGTATCCAGTATATCATATTTGCTGCGCATAATCAAGCACTTTATGAAGAATCGTCGTGATCCCTATGTCTCCGTCGTCATAACAGCAACAGCCTACTATTCAAGGGAGACAGCTTTAGCTTTAGAGGCCCTTTCGTGGGTCGAAGGTTTCGGAGCAAGAAACTTTCTCTTACCGCGTGAATCTATCCCAAACAGCTCGCCGCCCGGCCAATCAATCTCGTCTGTGTAGCTATCTGGGGCGAGTGTTTCGTAATCCTTGAACTGCAAGAGCGCCAGACGGCAACCAAATCCCGCGCGGCCAGCATCCCTGTACGACAGAAGCGACAGCGGGATGCGCGTAAGCGTCATCCCGTGTTTCCAGTTCTGGAACAGCAGGTCGACGCTGGCGGTACGTTTTTTGATCTCCAACCCGTTTTCGTCTGTCACAGCCATGTGCCAGGCCAACATGTGCATGGCCTTGGCATGCCGCCACGGCTTAATGCTACCGTCCTCAGACAGATCGCGGTGGAGCGACATGGCAACCTGCTTGAACGCCAGGACGCCGCCTTTGTAGCCTTCGTCGACTTTGATTTCGACGGTCTGCGGCTTCACGTTTTCGTCCTCCAAGTTCAGTTCCGTCTTCATGTCCCACCGGTACTCCTTTGACGGTGGCTCCTCCAAAAGCTTGACGTTCAGGTTCTGGTCCTCGCCGGCCACGATCAAATAGTGGACGAAGAGCCTGTAGTAGACGACCTCGTCTAGCGGCGGCATAACGTCAGACACGAGAACCTGGTCGTGATTTGGATTCTTAAAGGCGGGGTCATTAGAACCCCAGAGGTCCGTCTCCTGGTGCGTGGCGATCTGTGGGGGCAACATTTCGTACCTTCGCTCTAAGTGCCTGAGCAGCTCTTCCAGTGAATCGGTCCACTTATGATCAAACCGTTCCCGGATGCTATTCTCATCGGTACGGATGACTTCGTCACATTCCGGGGAACTGCAATCCACCCTGAAGCCCCCCCTGATCTTGAATTCAACTGACGTCCCGTCAGCCTCCTTTGGGTCCGTGACCTCAAGGACCAGCGTCATCAGCTTATCGGCATCGCCCGCGGCGTGCATATCAAACCCATTTAAGACGACGGTGCGAACGTCTTTGCCCACCAGCTCGGGTGCCAGCTCCACGCTGACCGACGCGTTGATGGCCACAAGTTTCTCCTCGACAGTGGAGATCAACAACTCACAACAGCCAGCCTGGAAGCTTACGCCACTGGCTTTGATCTTGGTGTAGAAGGTGGTAAAGGCACCTTTGTCAGGGGCCGAGCCGGAGGCGGCTGCGTGTACTACGAATGCGCGCCACAAGCCGTCCTCGGCGCGTTTGTGCTCCACGAAGCTGCCCATACGATTGGCCCGGTGGTTGAAACGCCATCTATGACGGAAGCCCCGCCATAGGACGGCCGTCGAGTCTGAGTAGTTGTTGTCAGTCATGCTTCCTCCTTAAAAGTGCCCATACTCCCGGATGCTTGAACCTTAGCTTCCGGGAAAATTCACCCGCTGCCAGCACCCTTGTGCTCCTCGATTATCCGGTCAGCAAACCGGTTGGCGAGCGCCGCGATGGTGAGCGATGGGTTGGGCCCGACCGGGCCCGGCATCACCGAGCCATCCGCGAGGAACAGACCTGGATAGTTGAACACCTCTCCGTGGGCGTCGACCACCCCCTCGCCCTCATCCCGCCCCATGGGGCAGCCACCCAACGGGTGAACGGTGATCACTCGATTGAAGTAAAAGGTGGGGTTGAGAACGAATTCGGCCCCCAACTCCTGGGCGATATCCTCCATCGTTTTCTTTAGCCCATCGAAGTAGTCTTTGGACCGTCCGATTTCCCAGTCGATCTCCAGGTCTCCCTTTCTGCTCAGGCTCATCCTTCCGTCCGGGATGTCTCGCCCCATCCCCAGCAGCGGCATCGAGCTCAACGTCAGCTCTGCGTTTCCCAGCAGTCCCGCCAACTCAGCGCTCAAATCGCTCTGCAGGGTGCCGCTGAGCTTCTCTCCGATCCGGCGCCTGGCAAAGCGGACCAGGCGCTTTATCCCGCCCGGCACGTCCTGCGCCTCCAGCACCCAGTTCAGATGCTCCGGGTAACCGGCGTCTTCGACGTAATGTCCGCGCACCGGGCCGCCACCATCCAGCTCATCCG
>JAUVPY010000028.1 GCA_030598425.1 Anaerolineae bacterium | reverse complement strand
TTAACCACATGTCACACCTTCTCTGGGGAAGGGGTAACGTGGGTAATCACCAAAGAATTGGGTATTGACAAAGCGGCCAGTTTGTAGTATATTGTATACAATATACCTGCATACATTATGCTGTATGCTAACATCAACTCTTCTTTTCCCCACGCACGAGACATAGGATCAGGCCTATGGAAGCCCAATTGTTCGACAGGATACAGCCGAGAACGCTGCGGGCGGAGATAGTCGACGTGCTTCGCGATGCTATCGTAAGCGGTAAGCTCGAGTCCGGTGAGCACCTGAAGGAAAGCGTCATTGCGGAGCAGATGTCGGTTAGTCGCATTCCTGTCCGCGAAGCTTTTCAACAGTTGGAACAAGAGGGCTTGATTGTCAGCATCCCCAACCAAGGCAGCTTTGTCAAGGTCTTCGACGAGAAGGATATCAGAGAGATTTTCACCCTGCGCGGCGCGCTGGAGAGCCTGGCGTGTGAACTGGTTCTGAGCAACGATCTCCTACAGCCGGAGGACCTGGAGCACCTGGAAGGATACGTCGACCAGCAGAGGGAAGCCATCGACGCGGGGGACTTTGACCGTTTGACGAAACTGGATATGGACTTCCACGAATTCATCTGTAGAAACTCGGAGTCCGAACGTCTGTTGAAAACGTGGCGAAGCTTGCGCGCCCAAATCCAGGTTTTGTTCCTTCAACGTTTCCGAACCTACGATTGGATACCAGAGACAGTTGAGACCGATCACTCGGCCATTATGGAAGCCCTGCGCCAAGGTGATGTGCAGCGGGTAGCACAGGTTCACAAGGAGATAAACGCCAGGGTGGCTGAGGAATGCATCCAGATGACCCTCGCGATGGGCTATGAGAACGAAACTTGATCAGCGTCCTGGGAATTGGCGCAAATAGAGGGGCGACACGGCACTGATCAGGGAGTGATAGATACGGTCCTGTCCTGAGAGTACACCAACCTTCTTATCGTGATCATAGTTGATAGTGCGAAAGGGGGTGCAAACGGACATAAACGTTATAGTAAATGCCAGGGTTCAACCACGTCTCTAAACGGTTGAAGAATGGCCCTCGCCTATTGGGACCCCTTGGCAGGGCAGTTGTTCGAAAACGTTAAACTCTCAAGCAAAACTAAGGAAGAAAACGATGAAGAACCACAAACTTTCCCGGCGCGAGCTTATGCGCTACATGGCCCTAGGTGGTGCCGGTTTGGTGGCCACCGCTTGTGGCGCCCAAGCTACCCCGGAGGTCGTCGAGAAGATCGTCACCGTTGAAGTGGAGAAGGAAGTCGAAAAGGTCGTCGAGAAGGAGGTGGTGGTCACGCCCACCGCCATGGCAATGGAACCCTTTCCGGGCGCCAGCCTGGAAATGCTCATGCGGCGCAGCGTCATTCAGGCCATGAACCAACTCCAGGAGGCGCAAATTAAGCAGTGGGGTGAGGCCCACGAGGTTGAAACGGAGCCGACCTTCTCCCGCGAGTGGCGCGAGCTGACCGCTGCCGCCGTTGAGACCAAGTCTGGCGGCGACATCGCCGAGTTGTTCCAGAGCACGGCTCAAATCTATGGCAATAGCCTCATGGATGTCAGCGAGCTGGCCGAGGATCTGGGCGAGCGCTACGGCGGGTGGTACGACGTGGGCCGCGACGTGGCCACGGTTGATGGCGTCTGGCGGGCCATTCCACGCGCTTATACCGCGCACGCCTACAACTACCGCACCGATTACTTCAGCGAGGTTGGCTACGAAGAACCGCCCAAGACCTACGATGAATACCTGGACCTGGCGACCAAGTTGGTCGACGCCGGCCTGCCGCCGGTGGGCAACAGCATCAGCCAGACCGGCCCCAACGACTCGGCCAGCTTCTGCTACTCCTTGCTGTGGTCCTATGGTGCGCACGAGGTCGAGGAAGATGGCAAGACGGTTTCAATCAACTCACAGGAGACGCGGGACGCCCTGGCCTATGCCCAAGACCTGGGCAAAGTGGCCGCGCCCGACATCACGGCCTATGACGAGGGGTCCAACAACCGCAACTTCCTGGCCGGGGAGATCTCCTGCACCCAGAACGCCACCAGTATATACTTTGTGGCCGAGCGCCAGGCGCCGGAGGTGTTCGAGGCCATGAGCCACTTCCAGTATCCGGACGGCCCGGCTGGCCACCACCAACTGGTGGAGTTGAACCTGCTTTCCATCTTCGACTTCGGCGAGAACAAGGATGCCGCCCATGCCCTGGTGGCCTGGCTGATGGAACCGGAGCAGCTCGGCCCGCTGGCGCAGATCGGCATCACCTTTTACACGCCGTTGCTGAGTGCCTACGACGACATGCCCAACATGCCCTGGAACTTCGATCCCAAGCTGGCGCCGCTGAAGGGGCTGGCCTATACCGGCCACCTGCCTGGCTGGCCTGGACCTCCCTCGCGCAAGGCTGGCGAGGTCTACGGCAATCAGAGCATCGTGAACATGTTCGCCCGGGTGCTGACCGGCGAGGCGGACATTGAGGAAGCCATCAAGATCGCCGAGGACGAACTCAAATCCGTCTACGAAGCTTAAGACCTATTTGGAATCTGCGTAAGCGGGTGACATAGGGATGCCACCCTATTGTCTAATTCCGTGATAAGCGGCTTCAGCAGCGAATTGAACATCACTTTCTGACGTGTATTTCTGGCAATCGTTAATGGCAGCAGTCCTGCTTGGCTCAGTGCCGATTGCGTTAATCTATGCATTTTTCTAAAGTATTACATCAAAGGCATAACCGCAGGGGCCGTCAAGGGCTGGTCTTTCCCCAGGGGCACGGACTTCTACAAGTACTCTTTTTGATTCTTCAATAGAAATCCTGTATTATCCCTGATCGTTCTGATTGAGGTGCATTGATGAATCTCAAATTCTCCGTAATACTATCGCTGTTAGGAAAAGTGGGTGATCGCTTCGCAGCCTACGGCGAAGCGCAGACCACGGCAGATCTATTTCAACTGGCTTCGCAGGTCAACGGCCTGGATGGGGTAGAACTGGTCTATCCCTTCGAGTTCCGGGACGTGGAGGAAGTGAAAAGGCTGCTGGGGACCCATAGCCTGGAATGCTCGTCGGTAAACGTGAACGTCAAGGCCGAACCCAAGTTCCACCGCGGCTCGTTCACGTCGATCGACCCCGAGGTGCGGGCGGAAGCCGTCCGCTACCTGAAGACTGGGATGGATCTGGCCGCTTCCTTGGGATGTCACCTGGTGACCATCTGCCCACTGGCCGATGGTCACGATTATCCCTTTGAGGTAGATTACGGGCAGGCCTGGCGTTGGCTGCGTGAGGGGATTGGAGAGGCCGCGAGCTATCGTTCTGACGTCAAGGTCAGCCTGGAGTACAAGCGGAGCGAGACCAGAACCCACTGTGTACTCAACTCGGCGGCCACGGCCCTGCACCTAATCAACCAGATCGGATCACCCAACCTGGGGGTGACCATCGACCTGGGCCATGCGCTGTACGTCGCGGAGACACCGGCTCAAATCGTTGCGCTGCTGGCCGACGCGGATCGTCTGTTCCTGGTCCACGTGAACGACAACTATCGGGAATTCGATTGGGATATGATCCCAGGCACGGTCAACTTCTGGGACTGGCTGGAAACCTTCCTCTACCTCGACGAGGTGGGCTATGATGGCTGGTACACCAGTGACGTCACCCCAGCTCGGCTGGACCCGCTCAGGGTCGCCGACATAACCGCCAAATCGGTCCGGGACGCCTGGCTCTTCCTCGACAAGATCGGTCGCGATGAGCTACGACGTTTGATCGAGGCCGGCGATAGTCTGGAAACCCTGGCCTACGTGCAGGACAGGTTGCTAGAAAGCTCGTAGGCGAGCGAGACTGAGACTTCCGAAGTTGCCTCAAGATTTGAGGCTGCCTCAAGGTTTGAGGCAACTTCGGGAGTTCGGGACAGAGATCAATGGACAAACTGATCATCACGGTAGCTCCCTGTGTCCCCCCAGCCCATTTCGACCACGTCCCCGGCCTGCAACTGACGCCGGAGGCCATCGCCGACGAGGTATACGGGGCCTATAACGCCGGCGCCAGCTTGGCTCACCTGCACGTGTTGGACGAACAAGGGTATCCCACCAATGACCTGGCCGCATTTCGCCGCACCCTGGAACTCATCCGTGAGCGATGCGACATCGTGCTCGAGGGCTCGACCGGTGGGGTGGGCACTCTTTCCCCGGCGGAGCGCTGCGTTTCGCTGCAGACAGATGTCGAACTCGCCTCGCTCAATCCCGGCTCGGTGAACTACGATGCTGGCGTTTATGTCAATTCCCCCGACGATATCGACTATTGGGTAAAGGAGATGCACGCGCGGGGGATCAAGCCGGACATCGCCATTTTCGAAACCGGCATGATCGCCAACGCCATGCGCCACGCCGAAGAGGGGTTGATTGATGAGCCATACCTGTTCAATTTCGTGTTGGGCCAGGTAGGAGCCATACCGGCCACAGCCAAGAACCTGTTGCATCTAGCCGAGTCGGTCCCCCCAGGCTCAATCTGGGGGGTGCTTGGGCACGGAGGCCACGACCTATGGGCGAGTTCGATGGCGATCTTAAACGGGGGACAGGCGCGGGCGGGCTTTGAGGACAACGTATTCTATCGTCCCGGCGAGCCGGCGAAGAGCAATGCCCAGTTGATTGAGCGGCTGGTGCGGATCGCTGAGGAAGTGGGACGTCCCATTGCCAGTGCCGCTGAGACGCGCGAGCTACTGCATCTGCTATAGCCCTCGGATTGCCTACCGATGGCTGAAGGTGGGCAACTGAGACGGCACTAAGACCATAGCCACATGAAGAAGGAGCAAAGCGCAATGGAATACCGAAGAATAGGACGCAGCGGCCTGAAGGTATCAGAGATATGTTTGGGTACCATGACCTTTGGGGTCAGCGTGGACGAGGACGAGGCCATGCGCATTGTGAACCTGGCCTACGACGCCGGGATCAACTTCTTCGACACGGCCGACGGCTACAGCATAGGCCGGTCGGAGGAGATCTTGGGCAAAGTGCTGAAAGGTCGACGCCGAGAAGCGGTGGTGGCTACCAAATTCTTCAATCCGATGGGGCCTGGCCCCAACGACTCCGGGATGTCACGGGTGCACATCATGAACGCCATCGAGGATAGCCTCAGGCGGCTGCAAATGGATCACGTGGACATCTACTATATCCACCACGTGGACGCGCAGACGCCGCTGGAGGAGATGCTCAGGGCGATGGACGATCTGGTGCACCAGGGCAAAGTGCGATACATCGCCTGCAGCAACTACCAGGCGTGGCGTCTCAGTGAAGCGCTGTGGATCAGCGATTCGAACAACCTGGCGCGCTTCGAGTGCTACCAACCGCAGTACAGCCTGGTGGTGCGCGACATCGAGCAGGAGCTGGTGCCGTTGTGTCTGCACAAGGAGCTGGGGATCGTGCCTTGGGCTCCCCTGGCCGGTGGTTTTCTCGCGGGCAAGTATAAGCCCGGCCAACGGGTGGTCTCGGGAACACGTTCCGAGGAGAAATGGAACTGGCACGGGGCATTTTTCGCGGCCAATGCGGACGAGACCCTGACCACATTATTAGAGGTTGCCCAAGACCTGGGCCGATCCCCGTCCCAGGTGGCGCTGCGCTGGTTGCTGGATCGACCGGGGGTCTCGTCGGCGATCTCGGGCGTGCGCACTGCCGAGCAGTTGCGGGATAACGTGGGCGCCACCGGTTGGCGATTAGAGGAAGAACCGCTCAAACGACTGAACGAGGTCTCCCACTTGCCGGATCGCTATCTGGAGTCGTTTGAGAAAACTATGGTCGAGCGGCGCGAAAGCGCTCTCAAGATGCCCTCCTTGACAAAGTAGGTAAGCGAGCAAGGCGCGGGCACAGGGATGCCCCACCTGCGCGGGCAATTTCAGGCGGATATTACTCCATTCAATAACTGATTAGAGGTGTCTAGCTATGCGAGCAGCACTATTAGAAACACCGGGGCACGTGGTGATGACCGAAGCCCCAATGCCAACTATCCAAGGCGCGGACGAAGTATTGATACAAGTCAGAACGGTCGGTGTATGCGGTTCAGAGGTACACGCGTTCCACGGAACTCACCCCTACCGGATAGCGCCGGTGGTTCTCGGGCACGAGGTGGCCGGCGACGTCGTAGCGATAGGTGAGGCAGTATCCGATTATGCCGTGGGCGATCGGGTGGTCGTGGATCCCCAGTGGACGTGCGGCGAGTGCACCTACTGCCGCACTGGATATATCAATCATTGCCAGAACAAAAAAGTCTTAGGTACACCTGCCTGGCCGGGCGGATTCGGCGAGTACATCCTGGCTCAAGAGAACGCAGTTTTCCACCTACCGGAGAGTCTATCATACAAACAAGGCAGCCTGCTTGAGCCCCTGACAGTGGACGTCCATGTGGTCAAGCAAGCCAACCTGACGGCGGGCGAGTCGGTGGCTATTCTGGGTACAGGCTCCATCGGTGGGCTTTTGTCGGGCGTCTGCCGTGTCGTTGGAGCCGAACCGATCATAACGGCTGACGTTCGCCAGCACTGCCTGGACGCTGCGCGTGAAAGGCTGGGGGCCACACACGATTTCCTGCTGCCAGATGAGGGCTTTGTCGACAAGGTCAAGGAAGTGACAGGAGGTGAAGGTGTTGACGTGACCTTTGTCACGGCAGACGATGTGGCGCTTGTCAACCGGGCTGTAGAGATGACAAAGCCACGAGGCCGAATTGTGTTGGTCGCCCTGCTGAGGGATGCCCCCCTCCAGTTGATGGCCTACGACATTATCGGGAAAGAATTGCACATCATCGGCAGCACTATGACCCACCACGCCGACATGCAGAAAGCCATCGAACTGGCCGCCTCCGGTCAAGTCGACGTCGAGGCGATTGCCACGCATGTGCTACCCATCGAGGAAGCGCAGCGGGGCATGGAGTTGGTCGATACCAAGGACGACGGAGCGATTAAGGTTACTCTTTCTTTCTCGTAGCACAAGAGCAATACCTGAGTTGTTGGGGCGAAGGCAATGATCACGCGACAAGAGTGGCAAGAAGTGTGTGACTGGGCGTGGGATTTGGTCCGTAATATAGGCGTCGTTGTAAGAGACGAAGAGTTCAGTCAAGTCGAGGTAGCAGACCTGGGCTTGGGTGAATTGCCCGTCACGGGCCTTCAGATTCTCACCCTGGTCAGCACCCAGTGGGTCGGCGCCAAGCTGCTTATCCTGAGACCTCATCAGTTTTTCCCGCAGCACCGGCACCCGCCCTCACCCACCGAGGACTATCCCGGTAAAGAGGAGATCTTTCGAGGGCAATGGGGAGAGGTCTACCTCTATGTGCCGGGGGAGCCAACCCCTGACCCCAAAGGGAACCCGCCGCGTCACCGTCGGGCCCACTGCACCGTCTGGCACGAGGTCAACTTGAGTCCAGGCGATCAGTATCGGTGTCCCCCTGACACGTGGCACTGGTTTCAGGCAGGGCCGGAAGGAGCCGTCGTTTGGAGCTTCTCTTCGAAGGTCACCGACGCCGAGGACGTTTTTCTAGATCCTGAAATCACCCGGCAGACGATCATTCGTGACTGAGGTGTATGAAATGTCTCGTATTATTGATTTGACCTTGGCAATGAGCCCCGGCATGCGAGGCGTCGATTTCGAAGCCAATTCGACGATCGACGGCAAGGGTTGGAACACAACTATGCTCCACCTCTACTCTCACGCCGGTACCCACATGGACGCCCCGTACCATTTCATCGCTCAGGGGGAGACTTTAGAGAACTTGATGCTGCAAAAGTGCATAGGCCCAGCGCGGGTCCTCGACCTGACTTTCGTGAAACCGCGCGACTTGATCACTGTCGAGCACCTGGCACCTTACGCAAAGGAGATCGAACCAGGTTCCCGACTCCTACTTAAGACTGGATGGAGCACTCGGGCGGACACCCCCGAATATCGAAGCCATCTTCCACGTGTCAGCTTGCCGCTGGCCGAATGGCTGGCCGAGCGCAAAATAGCGCTGCTGGGCGTTGAGCCCCCGTCGGTGGCTGACGTCAACAACAAGGAAGAGCTGACGAGGGTACACCAGGCGCTTTTGGGGGCCGAGATCGTCATCGTCGAGGGGCTGGCCAACCTGGATGCGTTGGAACAGGATGTAGTAACCTTCATAGCCTTGCCCCTCAAGCTCGAGGGCGGCGACGGCTCGCCGGTGCGAGCGATCGCCATTGAAGATTAGCGTTGAACGACAAAAGAGTCTGAAAGAAGGGAGCCAGTTAGCATGCCTCAATCCCCGATGTCGGTTGAAGAACTCAAAAGAATGGCTGCGACAATCCGCTGTGATATCATCGAGATGGTCCATATTGCGGGGTCCGGCCACCCAGGCGGGTCTCTGTCGGCAACAGACATCGTAACCGCCCTCTACTTCCGGGTCATGCGGGTCGACCCCAAAAACCCGGACTGGCCCGACCGGGATCGCTTCATCCTGTCCAAGGGCCACGCCTGTCCGGTCTGGTATGCTGCGCTGGCCGAGCGTGGTTACTATGACAAATCACACCTGGGCACGCTGCGCCAGCTTAACAGCATCCTGCAGGGCCACGCGGACATGCTAAAGACACCGGGCGTAGACATGACGGTCGGCTCGCTGGGCCAGGGCTTTTCCGCGGGCCTGGGAATGGCCCTCAGCGGCAAGCTGCGCAAAAAGGATTACCACGTCTGGGTCGTCATTGGCGACGGTGAGATGCAGGAAGGTGCCGTATGGGAAGCGGCTATGGCGGGCGCCAAATGGAAGTTAGACAATCTGACCACAATCCTGGATCTCAACGGTCTGCAGAACGACGATTTCGTGGACGACATAATGCCAATCCATCCGGTGCCCGACAAATGGCGGGCCTTCAACTGGCACGTCATTGAAATTGACGGCCACAATATGGACGAGGTTGTGTCGGCGCTAGAGACAGCGAAGACCATCAAGGACAAGCCGACGATCATCGTCGCTCACACTGTCAAGGGCAAAGGGGTGTCCTTTATGGAGAACGTGGCCGCGTGGCACGGCCAGGCGCCAACTGTCGAGCAGATGGATCAGGCCCTCGCAGAGATTTGTCAACAAGTTGGGAGGTAGAATCGTGGCTACAGGAATGGACAGACTTGAAACCTCGGTGTATCATCACGTTCGCCCTGAAATCATCTCGGCGCTTGCGGCCAATCTTGACGACCCGTTCGCCGAGGTCGAGAAGCAGCCCACGCGTTACGCCTACGCGGAAGCCATTATCGAACTGGGGGAGCGCAACCCGGACGTGGTCGTACTCGACGCTGATGTGGCCAAGTCAATAAAGACCCACGAGTTTGCCCAGAGATTCCCGGAGCGGTCCTTCAACTTCGGCATTGCCGAGCAGAATATGATGGCCGCGGCCGCAGGCATGGCAACCACCGGCCTCATCCCCTACGCATCGACCTACGCCGTCTTTGCCACCATGCGGGCCCTGGATCAGGTTCGTAACAGCATCCACTATCCCGGTCTGAATGTGAAGATCGCCGCCAGCCACGGCGGGATCACCCCCGGTCCGGATGGGGTGACTCATCAGGCGCAGGAAGACCTGTCAATTATGCGTTCCATTGCCAACTCCACGGTCATCGCCGGGGCGGACTCACCGTCGACCAAGCTGGCGGTGTGGGCGGCCGCCGAGTGGGACGGCCCAGTCTACCTTAGTTTCACCCGCGATCCGGTGCCTTTCCTATTTGATCTAGACTATCCCTTTGAGATCGGCAAAGCGGTCACGATTCGAGAGGGAACCGACGCAACCATCATCGCCAACCGGGATATCGTGTGCCAGTCATTGATCGCTGCCGAACGGCTGGCGAGGAAAGGCGTAAGCGTGCGGGTCATCGACTGCCACACCGTCAAGCCCCTCGATGTCGAGACCATCCTCCAGGCCGCTGAGGAGACTGGCGCCATTGTCACGGGTGAGAGTAACGTGATCAACGGCGGTCTGGGGAGCGCCGTCGCCGAGGTGCTGGTGGAAAACTTTCCCATACCGATGAAGCGCATTGGCGTCCGTGATGTTTTTGCCGAGTCCGGCCCATACCTTGAGGTCATCAAGAAGTATGGCGTATCTTCCGAGCATATCGTTGATGCGGTGGAGGAGGTTGTGGCGCGCAAGGGATAGGTGGGTCGGAAGGCTGGAAAGTTGATAGACTGGCAAATTGGGAGGTTGGGAGGTTAGAAAAGGTGACGAGCTCGCGGGAAAGAGTGCTGACGGCACTCAATCACAGGGAACCGGACAAGGTTCCTATCGATCTGGCGGCGACCACCGTCACCAGTATCACCTATCCTGTGTACCAGACGATGCGTGAATATCTGGGGATGGAGCCAGACCCTAAACCAAGGATCTCCCACATCCATCAGGGCACTGTCTACCCAATGGAGGACTTCTTTCAGCACTACGGGGCTGACTTCCGGACCGTCTTTATGAAGAAATCCCCCAGGGGGTTTGTAGTCAACGAGATGCCTGACGGCAGCTTCTACGACGAATACAACATCCTGTGGAAGAAGGTCACATATGACTATAGCCCGGTTGAGGCCCCCTTAGCCAACTGTTCCATAGAGGAACTGAATTCGGTCGCCTGGCCTGACCCTTATGACCCCCAACGGGTGGAGGGGCTAAGGGGGGAGGCCAAGGAACTGTATGAAGGCACAGACTACGCCATTGTGGCCGATATCATGTGTCGTGGCCCGTTCGAGCTGGCGGTCAAGCTAAGAGGCTATGAGCAGTTCCTGGTGGATCTCTATTCAGACCCGAGGTTCGCCAGGGCCTTGCTGGACAAGATCACCGAGACCATTCTCGGCTTGTGGGATGTCTACCTGGGTGCCATCGGCGACTACGTGCAGGTGGTATGCCAGGGGGATGACCTGGGAATGCAGACCGGTTTGATCATTTCACCAGACATGTACCGACAATTCATCAAGCCCTGCCACCGACGCATTTACGACTTCATCCACGCCAGGACCGAAGCCAAGGTCTTTATGCACTCCTGCGGTTGCGTCTACGACATCATCCCCGATTTCATCGAAGTCGGCGTGGAGATTCTCAATCCTTTACAGCGCAACGCGGATAAGATGGACATCGCCACGCTGAAGCGGGAGTTCGGCAGGGAGCTCTGCTTCTGGGGAGGTGGCATCGATGTACAGCAGGTATTGCCCAACGCCAGCCCAGACATCATCGAAGAGGAAGTAAGGCGCGCTATTGAGGTTTTGGCTCCCGGCGGTGGATACGTCTTCGTTCCTACTCATAATATCCAACCTGACGTGACACCGGACCGCTTGGACCGAGTCTATCAGGCCGCCATGAAACATCGCAGCTATCCGGTTACTGGCCACGAGTAGAACTGTAAGGAGTCATACTATGAATCAGATTAACAGTGAACGTATTGGCCAACGCTATGAAGAGCTGGCCAAGTATTTCGATCATTGGGAGAAAACCAAGGATCTGATCGACCAGCTCATCGACCTGATCCTCAACTATCGCCAGAGCGGCCATCCTGGCGGATCACGCTCCAAGGTGTATGCTCTGGTTGCCACGTTGCTCAGCGGCGCCTTCCGCTGGGACATTCGCCATCCCGAAAAACGCTTTGGCGACCGGTTCGTGCTGGGGGCCGGTCACACAATTCCGCTCGTATACTGCACGCTGGCTGTATTCAATGAGGCGCTGCGGATCAAGTACCAACAGACCGGCGACGAACGTTATCTCGTTCCTCACCCCGAGGAACGTGCCTTGTTTTGGGAGGACTTGCTGAACTTCCGGCGACGCGGCGGGCTGTCGGGCCACGCCGAGATGGAAGGCAAGACACTGTTTCTCAAGGCCAACACCGGTCCGTCGGGGCACGGTAGCCCGGCGGCGGCCGGCGCAGCGTTGGCGCTTAAGCGCGCTGGAGCTGAAGGCGTCAAGGTAGTGATTTTTGAGGGTGAAGCGGGTTTGACCCCTGGCGCCGTTCACGAAACTATGAACTCGGCGTGGGGAC